>NZ_JBVJGT010000026.1:0-89023 GCF_055587185.1 Micromonospora sp. NPDC048040
TGGGTGGTCATCGACGATTACGGCGCTCAGCTGCTCCTCGTCTGCCATCTGGACTCCATTCGCACGTACTCGCCATAGGTGTCATAGTCGACTGCGACCTGTGCGGAGGCCGCGGTGACCATGTCGGTGTCGGTGCCGGCATCCGCCATCACGGCAACCCGCACGTCCTCGTGGGTGCGCAGCACACTCACCCGCGCGTGGGACCGCGCCGCCGCCAACGTCGCCACGACCGGGCTGGTGAGTTCCCGACGCACGTCGGGGGGCACCGCCACGGCCGCGCCGCTGACCGCCAGCGACACCTCGATGCCGCGTCGTTCGGCCTCATCGACACAGGCGGTGACCTCGTGCACCAGCGGATCAGGGACCTCGTCGTTCTCGGCGAACAACCTGCGGAGCTGGGTCGCCGCGAGGGAGCACCGTCGTCGGGTGTCGTCGTCGCGGGGGTCCAGCACGCCATCGGCCAGGTCCGCCAGTAGCGGCAGTGTCACACCCAACTGCCCGGCGAAGACGGTGCGCTGTTCCCGTTCCCACTGCTCGACCGCCATCACCCTGGTGATCAGTTGCTCCTGCTCGGCGGCCACCGACATCGCCTGACGGGTGCTGTCGTGCAGCATCCGCGAGATCGGCACGACCGCCAGTTGGATGCTGGCCGTGCCGAACGCGACGATGCCCGCGGCACCGATCCCGGCGCGGTCCGGCATGACCGCCAACAGGAATTGGCCGACGCTCGCCGTCAGATGCACCGCCATGGCGGTGAGCAGCACGGGCACGCGGTCCAGGAGCAGCAGCAACAGATGCCACCCCACCAGGCCGAACGACCAGTCCGGTGTGCCGAAGTGCTGGCCCGGTGGCAGGACTCGGGCGGCACCGGCCGAGGCTGCCAGCGTGACCGCCGTGCCGACCACCACAACGACGGCCGGTATGGGCTTTCGGCGCACCACCCACACACCACAGGCCGCGGTGACGAGCGCCAGTGCCGTGAACGCGGCCACGGCGACCCACCTCGGCTGGTACTCATATTCGACCAGCGGCCGCACGCACAGCCCGAATTGCACGACGCCGGTGACGCACAGCAGCGCGATCCGCATCGTGGGGTGCACGTGGTCGCGCGCGGCTCGGCTCTCAGGCACCGGGCCACACCAGCCGCACCGAGGTCCCCGTACCGGGGCGCGAGGTGACAAGGGCGCTGCCGCCGACCGCGGTCATGCGTTCGACGATCGAGCCGCGAATGCCGCGGCGGGAGTGTGGCACCTCGCCAGGGCAGAACCCCACGCCCGCGTCGTCGACCGCAACGACGACGCGGTCCTCCTCGACGTGGATGCTCAGCGTGGCGTCGTGTACTGCGGCGTGCCGCTCGACGTTGGCCAGCGCTTCGCGTACTGCACGCACCATCGCGAGTGCCGCCGACGCGGGCACCACCGTCCCTTCCCGCCAGCGGACGTCGACGGTCAGTGGAGTTCGATCCACGACGGAGCGCAGCGCGGCATTCAGGTCCACCGGGCTGTCCTGCGAGGCCGGTCCACCCGTAGCGCCGGTGAGCACGGTCAGGTCGTGCCGTGCGTACTCGGCCACCTGCCTGGGGTCGGTGTCCCGGCCGTGCGTCGTCACCAGGAGAAACGTCGCCGAGGCCGTGTCGTGCAGCAACGCGAGGAACTCCCGTTCCTGCGAGTGCCGTGCCACCGCCACCGCCTCGGCCCGCGCCAGCGCTGCCCGGCGTGCCCGCAACACGTCCACGCGCCTGCTGGACCGCTGCAACAACACGAACGCCAGACGCGCCATGACGCACTCGACCAGCAGCCGCAGGCCGACCGCGCTCCCCTCGTCGACGCCCACCATGGCGAAGCCGACCACGAGCAGCCCGGCCGTGACGGGCAGCGACACCCTCGGTGGCCAGTCCCACTGGAGAGTGATCGACGTCGTGGTCAGCGCGTTGAGTGCCCACTGACCGGGCTTTCCATCTGTCCACTCCTGCGTCACGCAGATCGCCGCAACACGCGCCACCGCGAACGCAAGCGCCAGTAGCGCCGCACGCTCGGAGCACCCGGCCTGGCAGTCCACCACGGCACCGACCACCATCAGCCCGAACAGTGCGAACCCTAG
Source organism: Micromonospora sp. NPDC048040 (assembly GCF_055587185.1). NCBI lineage: Bacteria > Bacillati > Actinomycetota > Actinomycetes > Micromonosporales > Micromonosporaceae > Micromonospora > Micromonospora sp. NPDC048040. The sequence goes on from NZ_JBVJGT010000026.1 coordinate 2,101, forward strand.
CGGCAGGGCATCGCCGGGAACCGTCAGCAGCCCGAAAGCGCTGATGAGCAACAGCACGAATCCACGCATGGGCGCCGCGTACCGGCGTGCTAAGGCCAGGAACTCCGCCTCTACGCTGCCCGGCCCTGAACTCGACGGCATGGCGATCTGTCATGTCCTGCGGCAGGAGCAGGACGCCTGCGGCCGCGTCACAAGACTGCGATCGGCTTCGATAACCACGCGAAGACCCTAACAACGGGGCCCCCTGTTTCACATCGACCGGCGCCGTCGGCGTGATGCAGCTCGACGATCTGTGACGGTGTGTCTGGTGAATGGCTCCCCGCCCTGAGTGGCCGTCGGTCGAACGCACGATGCCTGCCGTTCGCGCCCTGTCTAGGTTCGGGCGGGGGTTCGGCGTCCGGGCAGGGAGTAGCCACCCGGGGTCGGCGTCGGTGGCGCTGCCGCCGCATGAGTTCAGTCAGGCGGACCACGGTGCGGGTGAGCGGCGAATCGCAGCCGGATGCACGTTGGGCCTGAGTTGGCAGGGACCTTTCTCAAGGGAGACTTGACATGACCGCTTTCCTGGGGCGGCTTGCGGTGGCGGCCGCAGTTGCCTTCGTGTTGCCGGTGACCGCCGCGGCGGTGCCGGCCGGCACGGTGTCCGGCATTGACGTTTCCACCTGGCAAGCCGGTATCGACTTCGCCGATGTCCGGGCCGACGGCTACCAGTTCGTGATCGTGAAGGCTGGCGGCTCCCAACTGTCGGAGGGCCCCTACACCGGCTCGCAGTATGCGATCCAGGTGGATGGCGCGCGGGCAGCGGGGCTCAGGATCGGCCACTACTGGCTCGCTGGAGACTTCCAAGCCCCCGTTCAGGCTGCTGACTACTTTGCCGACCACCTGCACGACTATCGGCCTGGTGACGTGATCGCGCTGGACAACGAGGTGCTCGACGACTCGACGAGGCTGTGGAACGACACCGAGGTCGCGACCTTCTTCCAGCGCATGCGCGACCGGATCGGCAACCACGTGCCCTGGCTGTACATGGGTGCGGCAGACCTGCGCTCCGGGACGTGGCCCCGAACGATCGCGGCCGGCGTGAAGCTCTGGGTGGCGTCGTGGGGCGCCAACAACGGCAGCTACCCCGGAGAGCCGAACCTGGGCGGCGCCTACCCGACATGGAGTGCGCACCAGTACAGTTCGTCCGGATCGACCGGCGGTATCGCATCCGTCGATCTGAACGTGGCCAAGCCGAGCGCGTTCGAAATCGTTGACGGCGCACCGGTCGACCCGCCGCCGGACGACCCGCTGCCCAAGACGACCACCGAGCAGGACGGCATCCCCGGCCCGATCTTCTACCAGCGGATGCAGAACTGGCTACGGATCACCTCCGGCTACACCGGCCCGATCGACGGCGTGCCCGGCGTGAACACGTACGCCGCGCTGCAACGAGCCATGCGCAACTACGGCTACACCGGCCCCATCGACGGCATACCGGGACCGAACACCTGGAAAGCGGTGCAGCGACTCGCCTCCGGCTGGGGCTACACCGGCCCGATCGACGGGGTGATGGGACCGAACTCGTGGCGGGGCTTCGCCCGCTTCCTCAACCAGGACCAGTGGGACTAACTTGATCTTCAACCTGCGGCGGCGCACCCGGAGACTCGGGTGCGCCGCGCGGGGGCACCGAACGGCCGGGCTCGCCAGGAGTGCCGAACCCGGTTTCCGGTGCCCGTCAGCGGCTCCGGTCGACCTCGATCCGGGCCTCGTCGGCCAGGCGGTAGCCGACACCGTGGACGGTGGTCACCAGCGGCGTGTCGGCGCCGAACTTGGCGCGCAGCCGGCGGACGTGCACGTCGACGGTGCGGGCCACCGCGTGTTCGTAGCCCCAGACGTTGGCGAGCAGTTGGAGGCGGGTGAATACCTGGCGGGGTCGCTCGGCCAGGAACAGCAGCAGGTCGTACTCGATGCGGGTCAGCGCCACCGCCCGGGAGCCGTGGTGGACGACCCGGGGCCCGGCGAGGATCCGGACCCCGTCGGGGCGCCGGGCGTCCGAGGCCGGGCCGGGGTCCGCGACGGCCGCGGCTCCGCCCGCGACGGCTGGGACCGGGCGGGGCGCCGCCGGCGGGCCATCGGCGGCGGGGCGCACGCGCCCCTCCCCCGACTCGGCGAGTTCGCCGATCAGCTCCAGCAGCCGGGCCAGGCGGGGGCTCAGCGGCCCGGGAGCGACGTCGAGGGTGATGGTGAGGGTCGGTGCGGAGCGCGGGCGGACCGGCCCGGGGCGGCCGGCCGGCTGGGGCCGGGGGGTGAGGGCGACGACGGACATGGAGCCTCCTGGGGACGGCGGTGCCGCCACACCCGGTGGGGCGGGGCGGTCAGGACGGCGCCCGGCCGGCGGTCACCGGGGGCGCGGTAGTGGACGGACGGGGTGGCGGGGTGGGGCCGAGGACGGGCAGGCCGGCGAGCCGCCAGGCGACGAAGCCGCCGACCACGTCGGTGGCGCGGTGCAGCCCGAGGTCCTGCAGGGCGGCGGCGGCCAGCGAGGAGGTGTAGCCCTCCTGGCAGATGACCACCACCGGCAGGTCGTAGCCGACCGCCTGCGGCAGCCGCGCCGGACAGCGCGGGTCGAAGCGCCACTCCAGCACGTTGCGTTCGACCACCAGCGAGCCGGGGACGGTGCCGTGCGCGGCCCGCTGGGCGGCCGGGCGGATGTCGACCAGCAGCGCCCCGCCACGACAGGCCAGGTGCGCCCGCTCGGGATCCAGCCGGTCGAGCCGCGCGCGGGCGGCGGCCAGGATCTCGTCGATGCCCCGGGAGCCCGGCGGCGCCGGGGCCGGACAGGCGTGCGGGTCGGTCTGCGGCATGGTCGTTTCCTCCGGTGGGTGCTGGCGGTCGGTGGCGCGGGACGGTGGGGCGTTCACCAGGCGATCCCGGCCTCGGCCACGTCGGCGCTGCGGAGCCGGCCGTCGGCGAGCAGGTAGCGGGTCATCCGGCGCAGGGCGGGGCGGTAGACGTGGACGCTCACGGCCGGCTCGTCGCCCCGGTTGGTCACCTGGTGCACGTGTCGGGGCCCGAAGCGGCGGCCGGAGCCGGCGGCCAGGTGGTGCGGGCGCAGCCGGCCCCCGCTGACGGTCTCCTCGGTGAGGGCGCCGGCCACGACGAGGAACGCGCCGCCCGAGCCGCCGTGGTCGTGCAGGTCGGTACCCTGCCCGGGCAGCCAGCTCAGCGCCCAGACCTCGTGGTCGGCGGTCCGGGCGAGCCGGGCGTACCACCGGGAGGCCGGGTCGAAGCGCAGCGGCACCGGCCATCCGGCCGGGTCGGCGGCCCACGCTCCGGCGATGGCGAGCAGGTCGGGCTGGCGACGGTCGGTCATGGCGGTCCTTCGGGGTACGGCGACGTGCGGAGCCTCAGCTTAGCCTGCAAACCCTATGGGTTTAGTAGGTAATTCCGTATGCCGGGACACGAGCGTCCACGCGTCGGCACGTTCAGCGCCGGACCGGCGGCTCCACCCGGTAGCCGGGGACCGACGGCCAGCGGACGGTCAGCACGACCGCCTCGCACTCGGCGTACCAGGAGTGGTCCACCCCGCGGCCCCACACCACGAAGTCGCCGGGCTCGCGCAGCACCACCGTCCGGTCCGGCAACTCGACCCGGAAACGCCCGCTGACCAGCACCAGCAGGGCGGTCCGCCGCTCGCCGGTCGCCCATCGGGAGCGCGCCTCACCGGCCGGGTGCACGCCCCACTTGACCTCGACGTCGGTGCTGTGCCGGACGTCGCCGGGCGGCATGAAGTGGCCGAGCAGCCAGCCGGCGTTCGCCGCACCGTCGACGCCCGCGTTGCCCACGTACACCGTGCCGTCCATCGACCCTCCCCAACGCGCCGGCCGAGCAACCTACCAGGCTGCCGCGCGACTAACCTGGACCGGTGAGTGAGGAACTCGACGCCGAGACGCTGGCGTTCGCACACCGGATGTTCGACCTGGCGCGCGACGGCGGCACCGACGAACTGGCCGACTACGTCGACGCGGGGCTGCCGGTCGACCTGACCAACGACAAGGGCGACACCCTGCTGATCCTGGCGGCGTACCACGCCCACCCGGAGACGGTCGCCGCGCTGCTCGCCCGGGGTGCCGACCATGCCGGCACCAACGACCGGGGACAGACGGCGCTGGCCGCCGCGACGTTCCGCAGCAGCGCCGAGGCGGTCCGGGCGCTGCTCGCCGCCGGGGCGGACCCGCACCACGGCAACCCGTCGGCGGTGGAGACGGCCCGCTTCTTCGACCTGCCCGAGATGCTCGCGCTGCTGACGACGCCGGCCGGCTGACGGCGACGGCCCCCGCGCCCGGGTCGGGGCCGGTATACAGAGGCGGTGGAAGATCCGCTGCCCGAGCAGATGCGCACCGCCGGCACGGCGCTGCTGGCCGCGCTGGACGAGCCCGCCCGCGCCCGCGCCGCCCTCCGGTTCGACGACGAGCAGGCCCGGCGCTGGCTGGAGTACCGGCCGCGACCCCGGCCCGGGGTGTGCCTGGCCGACCTGGACCGCGCCGGGCGCAAGGCCGCGCACCGGCTGCTGGCCACCGCGCTGAGCCCACCGGCGTACGCCCAGGCGATGGCGATCGTCGCGCTGGAGGAGGTGCTGGACCGGGCGGAGGGATGGCGCCGGGGCCGACACAGCGGCGACTACTGGGTGGCCGTCTTCGGCGACCCGGCCCGGGACGACGCGTGGGCGTGGCGGCTGGAGGGGCACCACCTCTCGGTGAGCATGACCGTGGTGGCCGACCAGGTCTCCCCCGCGCCGATCTTCCTCGGCGCCAACCCGGCCACCGTCCGGTACGCCGGCCGCCCCGTCTCCCGGCCCCTGGGCGTCGAGGAGGACCTGGGCCGCGCCCTGCTGGACGCCATCGGTCCGGCCGGCCGGGCCGCCGCGATCGTCGCCGACGAGGCGCCCGGCGACATCATCAGCGCCACCCGCGCCCGCGTCGACGCGCCGCTGGAGCCGCTCGGGGTGCCCGCGGACCGGCTCGGTCCCACCGGGCGGGCGCTGCTGGACCAGCTCGTCGCGCTCTACCTGGACCGGCTCCCGCCCGAGCTGGCGATCCGGGAGGCCCGCCGGCTGGCCTCGGGGCAGCTGCACTTCGCCTGGGCCGGCCCGACCCGCCCCGGCCAGCGCCACTACTACCGGGTGCAGGGCGACGACCTGCTGATCGAGTACGACAACACCACCGACGACGGCAACCACGCGCACACCGTGCTGCGCCGCCCGGCCAGCGACTTCGGCGCGGACGTCCTGGCCGCCCACCACGCCGAATCCCACCCGACCCGCTGACCCTCCCCGCCTCGCGATCTCGCACTTCCAGCCCTCGGATCGGGCGGAGTTGCCACCTTCGTCGGGGGCGCCAAGTGCAAGATCGCGGGGGCGGCAGGCAGGGGCGGCGGGGGTGGGATCGGTCAGGGACGGGAGCGGGCCAGGTCGACGGTGGAGCCGGAGACGCCACCCAGCGCGTCGAAGGTGGTCGCCTCGGCCCGGCGGCCCGCGTCGAACAGCCGCACCAGCCGGGCGCCCAGCCGGACGCCGACCGCACCGACGGCCAGGGCCACGACCTCGGTGAGCAGCAGCACGACGCTGGCGCCGCGCTGCGGCGCGTCCGCGCGGACGAGGCAGGACACCAGGAACAGCGCGGCCATCGCCACGTTCACCAGGTTGAAGGTCACCGCCGTGCGCCGGGTCCGGCCGCCCGGCACGTCCCACAGGTCGATCATGCCGGCCACGGCGGCCAGCGCGGCGGCGACCAGGGCCGCCACCGAGCTCCAGTAGCCCACCTCGCCGAGGAAGGCCGGTCCCCCGAGCACGTCGGTCAGGTCGAACACGGCCGCGCTCACGAAGAGCCCGAACGGGAACGTCACCAGCATCGGTTGGATCGGGTGCCCCTGCACCCGAAGCCGGCTCTGCATCGTTCCTCCCCCAGGTCGGCTCACCCCACGAATCCAGAGTGCTACCCGGGCGCTCCCAGGGCGAAACGACACGCGCCCCATCGGCCCCGGATGTCACGGCTGGGAGGGCCGGCGGACGGGGCGGCGACGGGGCTCAGGTGCCCCGGGGACGCGACACGGTGCTGACCAGCCGGTCGGCCACCTCGCGCAGCGGGATGTCCAGCGACGACGCGGCGCTGCGCAGCACGTCGAGAGCCTCCTCGGCCGGGCAGCCGCGCTGGGTCATGATGACCCCGATCGCCTGCCCCACCACGCCGTCGCCGAGCAGCGACGAGTCCAGCTCCCCGGCCCGGGCCGCCCGGCGCGCCCGGTCGCGGACCGCCGCGAGGAGCAGCCCGGCGTGCTCGGCGAGCAGCATCGCGGTGAGCTGGTGCCCGGGGGTGAGCAGGTCGGCCGCGCCGGCGTAGAGGTTGATCGCCCCGATCACCTGCTCGTCGACGTCCACGGGGGCGGAGATCACCCCGTGCACGCCCAGCTCCCGCGCGCGGGGCGTCCAGGCCGGCCAGCGCGGCTCGCGGCCCAGGTGCTCGGAGAGGATCATCTCCCGCCGCCGGATCGCGTCCATGGCCGGCGAGTCCGGGCCGTGCCGCAGGTCGTCCAGCCCTGCCAGCCGCTCGTCGGAGGCGGCCACGCCGGCCGGCTCCCCGGCCCGCAGCGCGGTGAAGCCGCACCAGCTCACGCCGTCCACCGCGTCCCGGCCGATGCGCACCAGCGCCGCCAGCGCCTCGTCGAAGTCGTCGACGGCGATCAGCCCGGCCGTCAGCTCCCGCAGCAGGGCGGCCGTCTCCAGGACGCCGAGCCGCTCCACCGCCGGGTCCCGCATCTCCAGGTTCACCGCGGCACAGCCTCCACCGACCCCGCGCCTGCCCCCGCGCGCCCGACCGGCGCCGTCACCCGTTCCATCTTCTGATCTCTCCCGACTCTTCGGACCCGCCCTACTACCCTCGCAAACCGGGGTCGAAACGGCGCAAAAGGGGGCCCCTTCCGGCGCCGCGTGGCGCGGAAGGGGCCCCGACGCGTCAGCGGGAGCCGGCGCTGAGCCGTCGACCCACGGAAGCGATCAACCGGTCCAGCTCGGAGCCGAACGGGTTGTCGTGGACCAGGTACGTCCAGGTGGCGCTCGGCCGCACGAGCTTCGCCTCGTCCGGCTCCCAGTCCTCGCCGAACTCCGTCTCCTCGAAGGTCGCGATGGTCCGCTTCTCGATCTCCGGGATCAGGTTGTTGAACGCCGGCACCGCCGCCCGGTGGAACTCGTCCAGCGGGTCGAGCCGGCCGAGCGCCCGCAGGTGCACGCCCTCGCGCACCTCGGACAGCTCGGCGAGGTGCTCCGCCCAGAGCCGGTCGAGGTGGTAGAGGGCGATCGACCGGGCGACCCGGGCGAGCAGGTCCTCGTCCATCTCCTCGGCCTTCTCCGGCACCCGGTCCAGCAGCATCAGCGCCGCCACGTCGCTGGTCAGCAGCCGCTCCCGCCGCTCGGCGAGGGCCTTGCGCTGCTGCTCGATGACCACGCTGTAGCGCCAGGTGTTGCGGTGGATCTCGTGGTTGACGCCCTCGGCGACCCGCTGGGCGTGCTCGACGGCGTAGTCGACCTGCTCGTCGGTTACCAGGCCGTCGGCGTTCATCCGGGGCGACGCCGGGACGGCGTCGCCGGCGTGCCGGACGACCAGGTCGTCCTCGAGGCTGACGAAGAAGACCGAGCCACCCGGGTCGCCCTGGCGGCCGGCCCGGCCGCGCAGCTGGTCGTCGACCCGCCGGCTGTCGTGCCGGCCGCTGCCGATCACGTAGAGGCCGCCCAGCTCGGCGACCCGCTCCCGGTCGGCCTGGTCGCTACCGCCGAGCCGGATGTCCACGCCCCGGCCGGCCATCTGGGTGGAGACGGTCACCGCGCCGTACGCGCCGGCCTCGGCGATGATCGCCGCCTCCTCGTCGTCGTTCTTGGCGTTGAGCACCACACAGGGCACCCCGGCGGCGTTCAGGCCGGCCGCCAGCCCCTCGGACTCCTTCACGTCCAACGTGCCGACCAGCACCGGCCGCCCCGCCGAGTGGCAGCGCGTGATCTCGTCGATCAGCGCCTCCTCCTTCTCGGCGCGGGTGGCGTAGATCCGGTCCGGCTCGTCCTCGCGGACGCACGGGGTGTTCGGCGGGATCACCGCCACCTCGAGGCCGAAGAACTCCCGGAGCTGGTCGCCCACCAGCACCGCGGTCGCCGTCATGCCGCACACCGTCGGGTAGAGCGCGATGTACGCCTGCACGGCGATGGTGCCGAGCACCTCGCCCTCGGCGGTGGCGTCCAGGCCCTCCTTGGCCTCCACCGCCGCCTGGAGCCCGTCCGGCCAGCGGCGGCGCTGGGCCACCCGGCCGCGCATCTCGTCGATCAGCTCGACGGTGCCGTCGCGGACGATGTAGTCGACGTCGCGGTGCAGCAGGGCGTGCGCGTGCAGCGCCACGTTCACCGCGGAGAGCTGCGCGACGTGCTCCTCGTCGTACAGGTCGATGCCGAGCTTGGCCTCCACGGCGGCCAGGCCGGCAGCGGTGAAGGCCACGCTGCGGCCGTCCTCGGCGACCGTGTAGTGCTTGCCCTTGCGCAGGCCGCGCATCAGGGCGGCGGCCGCGTGCACCGGGTCCTGCTCGCCGGCGACCGCGCCGGCGAGGACCATCGGCACCCGGGCCTCGTCGATGAGGATCGAGTCGGCCTCGTCGACGATCGCCGTGCGCAGCGGCGGCTGCACCCGGTCGTCGATGTCGGTCACGAGCTGGTCGCGCAGGTAGTCGAAGCCGGCCTCGCTGACGGAGACGTAGGTGACGTCGCAGGCGTACGCGTCGCGCCGCTCCTGGGGGGTGGATGCCTCGTTGACCCAGCCGACGGTCAGGCCGAGCAGGGTGTAGACGGGCTCCATCCACTGGGCGTCGCGGCGGGCCAGGTAGTCGTTGACGGTGAGCACGTGCACCGGGCCGTTGCCGAGCCGCACGTGCCCGTACGCGGCGACGGTAGCGGTGAGCGTCTTGCCCTCACCGGTGGCCATCTCGGCGACCTTGCCCGAGAGCAGCGCCATGGCGCCGAGCAGCTGCACGTCGTACGGCCGCTGGTCGATGCCGCGGCGGGCGGCCTCCCGGCCGATCGCGCAGATCTCCTCGTAGCCCGTGGCCGTGCCGGCGGCCTCGGTCAGCTCGGCGTCGTCGAGGGCCGACAGCTTCTCCTCGCGCGCCTCGATGGCCGGCAGCAGCTTCTCCAGCGGCCCCAGGTCGACCGTCGTCCCCGGGCGCTGGAGGAACCGCCGGAACCTGCTCTTCAAGCGTTGCGACACACCCATGAGCGGCAACGGTACGCGACCGGACCGGGTAGCGGCGGCCCGCCCGGCGCGGCGCCGCGTGGGTGTCGCCGCCGGGCGGGTCGGACCGCCGGCCGCTCAGGTCACCAGGAGCTGGTGGGCGGCCAGCTCGCGGTAGAGCGGGCTGGTCACGGTCAGCTCGTCGTGGGTGCCGGTGGCGGCCACCCGCCCGCCGTCGAGCACCACGATCTGGTCGGCGTCGACGACCGTGGAGAGCCGGTGCGCCACGATCAACAAGGTCCGCCGGACGGCCACCGCGTCGATGGCCCGGCGCAGCGCGGCCTCGTTGCGGGCGTCGAGGTTGCTGGTCGGCTCGTCGAGCAGCAGCACCGGCGGCCCGGCCAGCAGGGCCCGGGCGATCGCCAGCCGCTGCCGCTCGCCGCCGGAGAGCAGCACCCCGCCCTCGCCCACCTGCACGGCCAGCCCCTCCGGGGCCCGCTCGGCGAGATGACCGAGGTTGACCTCGTCGAGCACCGCGCGCAGCCGGTCGTCGGTGGCGTCCGGCGCACTGATCAGCAGGTTCTCCCGGAGCGTGCCGGCGAGCACCGGCGCGGACTGCTCGACATAGCCGAGGCGGGCGCGCAGCGCGTCGCGGGGCAGGTCGCGCACGTCCACCCCGTCCAGCCGCAGGGTGCCCCCGGTCACGTCGTAGAAGCGCTCGACCAGGGCCAGCAGCGTCGACTTGCCGGCGCCGGAGGGGCCGACGAGTGCCGTGCGGGTGCCGGCCGGCACGGTGAAGCTGACCCCGCGCAGCACCGGCGGGCCGCCCGGGTAGTGGAAGTCGACCCGGTCGAACTCGACCGCCGCCGGTGCCCCGTCGGCGGTGCTCGGCCAGGTCGGGGCGGCGGCGTGACGCACGGGCGCGGGGCGGTCGGCCGCGCCCTCCACCGGCACCGCGAGCACCTCCTCGATCCGCTGCAACGCGCCCAGCCCGGTCTGCAACTGGGCGTAGGCGTGCACCGCCTGGCCGAGCGGCAGCACCAGGAAGAACAGCAGCATCACGAACGCGACCAGGTCACCCACGGTGATCACACCGGCTGCCACCCGCGCCCCGCCCACGCCCAGCACCAGCAGGAACGCGCCCTGGATCGTGACCGTGCTCACCGGGCCGACGAACGCCTGCACCCGGGCCACCCGCAGCCCCGCCGCGTACGCCTGCGCCGCGCTGGCGCCGACCGTGTCGGCCTCGCGCCGCTCCGCCCGGGCCGCGCGGATCGTCCGGACGGCGGAGATCGCCCGCTCCACCGCCGAGGTCATCTCCCCGATGCGCTCCTGGGCGGTCCGGGCCAGGTCGCGCATCCGGTGCGCGAAGGCGACCGCGAAGCCGACCCCGGCGGCCACCCCGAGCAGGGTCACCCCGAACAGCACCGGGTCGAGCAGCACCATCGCGCCGGCCGCGCCCAGCACCATCACCGCGCCGGTGACCACCTCGAACAGCCCGGAGGTGACCACCGCCCGCAGCAGCGTGGTGTCCGAGCCGACCCGGGACAACAGGTCGCCGGTGCGGCGGCGGTCGTACTCGGCGATCGGCAGCCGCAGCAGGTGCCCGGCCAGCCGCCGCCGGGTGCCCAGCACGACGCCCTCGGCGGTGCGTTGCAGCAGGTAGTCCCGCAGCCCGCCGAGCGCCGCGGCCCCCAGCACCAGGGCGACCAGCACCACCACCAGGCCGGCCACCGGCCGGGCCGCGGACACGCCGTCGAGCACCGCGCGGGTGAGCAGCGGCTGCGCCAGCGACGCCGCCGCCCCGGCCAGCGACAGCGCGGCCACCACGGCGAGGGTGCCGCGGTGGGCGCGCAGGTACGGCAGCAGGGCGGCGAGGCCGACCCGACGCTCCCCGGGGGCGGTGGCGGGGTCGCCGGCGGGAGCCTCGGCGGCGGGAGCAGCGGCGGCGGGGGCGTCGGCGGCGGGGGCGTCGGCGGTCACGACGCGGTCCTGGCGGTCATGCCCGCCAACGGTAACCGGCCCCGGCATCCGCCCCGGCCGGACGCGGATGTCAGACGGTCAGCACCACCTGGAGCTCCTGCCGGCGCCGCTCGGCCAGGTCGGTCAGCAGCGTCGGCGCCTCCTCGAACGGCACCACCGCCGACACCAGGTGCTTGCGGACCACGTCCCCGTACGCCCGCAACAGGTCGATCGTCTCGGCGGAGAGGCGCTCGCGGTCCCAGGTGGGGGCGAGCCCGCGCGGCACCCGGCCGATCTGCGCGCAGCGCAGCGACAGTCCGTTGTGGTGGAACTCCTCGCCGAGCCGCACCGCGTCCGCGCCGGCCTGGTAGAAGGCCAGGTCGACGACGGTGCCCTGGGGGCGCAGCAGGCGCAGCGCGAGCTGCAACGCCCACGCCTGCCCCCGGCACTGGAACACCACGTCGGCGCCCCGGTCGCCGGGGCCGTGCGCCCAGCGGGTCTTGAGGACCACGGCCGGGTCGTCGGCCTCCGGGTCGAGGCTCTCCAGGCCGAGCGCCTCGGCGACGGCCCGCCGCTGCGGGGTCGGGTCGAGCACCACCACCGAGGCGGCGCCGTGCCGCCTGGCGAACAGGGCGGTGAGCAGGGCCACCACCCCGCTGCCGACGACAGCCACGCGGCGGCCCCGGACGCCGTCGCCCAGCGACCGCACGTCGGCGCCGTGCAGGTCGGCGGCGGCGTGCAGCACCCCGTTGGCGCAGATCGGCCCCATGTGCGCCACGTAGACCCCGAGCAGCGGGTCGAGGTCGTCGGGCAGCGGCACGAACCGCTCGGCGACCGGGTCGGCGACCCAGCCGGTGCGGTGGCCGTACGTCATCGCGCCGACGGTGCCCACGGCGACTGCCGGGGTGCGGCTCTCCACGACCCGACCGACCTGCATGTAGCCCAGCCGGGTCACCGGGTAGGGCGTGCTCGCCCCGCCCGCCTGGAACAGGCCGAGGTCGGCGTTCCAGGTGACGTGCAGGTAGGGGTTGGTGCCCTTGACGTAGCTCAGCTCGGTGCCGGCGGAGACACCGCTGAACAGCGTCTCGACCCGGAACGTGCCGTCGGTCAGCTCGGCGGCGTCCTGCTCGACCAGTTCCACCCGGCCCGGGCCGCTGACCACCACCACCTTGTCACGCATCGACGGTCACCCCCGTGGCGAGCGGCGCGGCGGCCGGGCGGTCCAGGCGTACGGTCCGGCCGGTGCGGGCGGAGTCGGCCACCGCGAGGGCGAGCCGCTGGGTGCCGAGCGCCTCGGCGTACGGGACGCGGACGTCGTCGCCGACCCCGCGGACCGCGTCGACGAAGGCCCGGTCGACGGCCACCCGGGCGGCGTCGGGGTCGGCGTCGAAGCGACGTTCGCCGTCGGCGTCGGCGTCGCAGACCACCAGGCTGTCCTCGGTGAGCGACAGGGCCATCCCGTCGGCGAGGATCTCCAGCCCGGCGCGGTGCTTCCAGCCGAGCACGCAGGCGGCGGTCAGCGTGCCCACCGCCCCGTTGGCGAAGCGCAGCGCCGCCGTGGTCACCGAATCGATGTCGGCGCCGTCGACCGGCGGCGGCGTGCCGTTGCCGTACGCGGTGACCTCGGTCGCCTCCCCGACCAGCGTCCGGACCAGGTCCAGCACGTGGGCGGCCTGCTCCACCACCGGGCCGCCGGAGCGGTCCCGGCTGCACCACCAGGCGACCGGGGGCACCTTGTCCCACCACGCCCCGCTGACCATCCGCACCGGACGACCGGCGAGCAGCTCCCGTGCCTGCCGCACCACCGGCAGGTACCGCCAGTGGTGCCCGACGCCGGTGAGCAGCCCCCGGCGGGCCACCAGGTCGGCGATCCGCTCGGCCGTCGCCAGGTCGACCGCGACGGGCTTCTCCACGAACATCGGCACCCCGGCCGCGATCACCAGTTCCTCCGCCGGCCCGTGCGCGAACGGCGGCACGCAGACGTACACCGCGTCCGGCCCGGCGGCCAGCAGTTCCTCCACGTCGTCGAACGTCCGGGCCCCGTGCGCGCCGGCCAACTCCGCCGCCGCCTCCTGCACCACGTCGGTCACCCCGAGCAGTTCCACGTCCGCGAAGCCGCCGAGCACCCGGGCGTGGCGCTGCGCCACCCCGCCGGCCCCTACCAGTCCCACCCGGCACGTGCGCATGTGAAAGCCCTTCCGCCACGGTTTCGCGTTCCGTCGAGTGCACTCCCCCCGCGTGGGCGCAATCAAACGTTCACCAGGGGGGAACCCGACCGCGTGACCTCCGTGATCAAGCTGTTAGGCATGCTGCGGTTAGCGCGAGCGCAGTAGTGGGAAAAACAGAACGGGTTTTTCCGCCACGATCAGGGGGTGCCTGTGCGGAATACGGAGACGATGGTTTCACCGGTGGTGGAGGCCTGGGCCACCTACCGCACCACGTCCGCGGCCGACTGGCCGGCGCGGCGGCTGCTGCGCGCGAAGGGCGACAGCAGGGTCAGCGTGGTCCTGCCGGCCCGCAACGAGGAGGCGACGGTCGGCGCGATCGTGTCGACGATCCGGGAGCACCTGATGGACCGGGTGGCCCTGGTCGACGAACTGATCGTGGTGGACTCGCGCTCCACCGACCGCACGGCGCAGGTGGCCCGCGCCGCCGGCGCGGAGGTGGTCGGTCAGGACGCGATGACCCGGGGGCTGCCCCGGCTCACCGGCAAGGGCGACGCGCTCTGGGCCGGACTGGCCGCGGCCGAGGGGGACGTCGTCGCGTTCGTCGACGCCGACCTGCGGGAGTTCCGCCCCCACTTCGTGACGGGGCTGATCGGCCCGCTACTGACCGACCCGTCGGTCGACTTCGTCAAGGGCTTCTACCACCGCCCGCTGGTCGGGACGACCGGTGTGGAGGCCGACGGCGGGGGCCGGGTGACGGAACTGGTGGCCCGGCCGATGCTCAACCTGTTCTGGCCGGAGCTGGCGGGCTTCGTCCAGCCGCTCGCCGGTGAGTACGCCGGCCGCCGGGAGGTGCTGGAGCGGGTGCCGTTCGTCTCCGGCTACGGGGTGGAGACGGCGATGCTGATCGACCTGCTCGACCTCGTCGGGCTGGACGCGCTGGCCCAGGTGGACCTGGGCGAGCGCAAGCACCGCCACCAGGACACCGCCGCGCTGGGCCGGATGTCGGCCCAGATCATGCTCACCGCCTGGTCGCGGTTGCAGCGACGCGGCTGGGCGGCCCCGGGCGCGATGCCCGCCGCCCTGCTGACCCAGTTCCGGCGCGGCGGCTCCGACGCGCTGCCCAACCTGGACCGGGAGATCGTCGTCAGCGACGTCTCCATCGAGGAGCGACCGCCCCTGGCGGAGCTGCGGCACCGGATCCCCCGCCGACGGGTGGCCGCGGCGTGACCGCCCGGCCGCAGAACGCAGGTGACCGGTCGCGGACGGCCCAGGGCCCCGCCGAGGGAAGGAACCCCGCACGATGAGCCTCACCGTCCTGATGAACGCCGGTCCGTGGCTGTCCGTGCCGCCGCCCGGCTACGGCGGCATCGAGAACGTGATCGCGACGCTGGTGCCGGAGCTGCGCCGCCTCGGCGTACGGGTGGTGCTCGCGTCGGTCGACAGCAGCACCCTGCCGGTCGACGAGAAGCTGTCCGTCTTTCCCGACGGGCAGTTCCACTCGCTGCAACGGCCGTACAACCAGGTCTGCGGCATCTCCCAGGCGCACCTGAACGGGGTGGTGCGCGCGCTGCACTCCCGCGACGACATCGACCTGGTGCACGACCACGTGGAGGCGGTGGGCCTGGCCACCCTCGCCGCGATGGGCCCGGACGCCCCGCCGGCGCTGCACACGCTGCACTGGGACCTGGCCAAGCACCCGGCGCTCTACGGCAACCTGGACGGCGGCGACCGGGTGCGGGTCAACGGGGTGTCCGCCTCGCAACTGGCCCGCGCGCCCCGGGCGCTGCGGGAGCACTCCGTGGGGCACGTGCACCTGTCGACCCCCCTCGCCGTCGACGCCGACCGGCGGCCGGCCGCGGACAAGGGCGACTACCTGGTCGTCCTGGGCCGGATCAACCCCGGCAAGGGCCAGGACCTGGGGGCCCGCCTCGCGCACCGGGTGGGGGTACCGCTGGTGCTCGCCGGGCCCGTCGGGCCGTACCACCGGCCGGAGGACCTGGCTGCCGCCGGGGACGAGGCACGACAGAACCCGGACGTCCGGTTCTTCTACGACGAGGTGGCGCCGCACGTCGACGGCGACCTGGTCCGCTGGGTGGGCACCGTGGCCGGGCAGGAGCGCGACGACCTGCTGGCGGGCGCCCGCGCCTCGCTGTTCCCGCTGCGCTGGGAGGAGCCGGGCGGCACGGCGGTGGTCGAGTCGCTGGCCCTGGGCACGCCGGTGGTGGCGACGGCGCGGGGCTGCCTGCCCGAGCTGATCGAGCACGGCCGCACCGGCCTGCTCACCACCGACGAGGACGAGTTGGCCGACCTGCTGCTGGCCGCCAGCCTCCTCGACCCCGACGAGTGCCGGCGCGAGGCCGCGGCGCGCTTCACCCCCGCCGTGATGGCGGAGCAGTACGTGGGCCTCTACGAACGGGTCCGCCAGCTCGCCGCCGCACCACGGCTGCAACCGGTCTGATCCCACGCTCCGTGCCCGGGGCCGGGCCGCCTGGCAGGCGGGCCGGCCCCGGCGTCGCGTGCCCGGGCCGCCGGAGGGCACGGGGAGGTTCGCCGGGGCGGCTCCGGTCGTCTCGTGCCCGGCACGAGGAGATCCGCCGGCCGCGGGTTTGGCGGGATGAGGAGCGGGAAGGCGCGGACGGCCCAGCGTTCCCGCACAGTGAGGAGAAGGCGGTGACCGGTCCCATGGCGCACTCCCGCGCCCGGCACAACCCGGCCGACGGCAAGGCGCCGGTCCGGCGGGCCGCCGCCGTCGTGGCGGTGGTCTTCCTCCTGGTCGGCGTGCTCGGCTTCGTGCCGGGGGTCACCAGCGATTTCGGGGACCTGCGGTTCGCCGGTCACGAGTCCGACGCCAAGCTGCTCGGCGTGTTCCAGGTCTCGGTGCTGCACAACATCGTCCACCTGCTCTTCGGGGTGGTGGGGCTGGTGCTGGCCCGGACGGTCTCCGGCGCCCGCACGTTCCTGGTCGGCGGCGGAGCGATCTATCTGGTGCTCTGGCTCTACGGCCTGGTGGTCGACCACAACAGTGGGGCCAACTTCGTCCCGGTCAACAACGCCGACAACTGGCTGCACCTGTTCCTCGGCGTGGGCATGATCGCGCTCGGCGTGCTGACCACGCGGGGGCAGCCCCGCCGGTGACGCACCGCGAGCGGCGGGCGACGTGACCGTCGTCGGGGTCGCCCGCGTTCCGGTTTGACTCCCCCGGCGCCCGGGTAGTTCGCAGGTCACCGACCACGCGAAGCGAGGGCGCAGATGTCGAGCCGGATCACCTGCGAGGTGCGCGACGCGTCGCCCGTGACCGTCGTACGGCTCCGCGGCGGCCTCGATGTCGGCACCATGCGCGCGGTGCACGCCGTGCTGGCGGACTGCCTGGCCGCCCAGCCCGACGCCCTCGTGGTCGACCTGACCGACGTCACCGTCCGTGACCGGCTCGCGCTCTCGGTCTTCGCGGCCGCCGCCCGGCGCGCCGCCGACTGGCCGGCGGTGCCGGTCGTGCTCTGCGCCCCGCCGCCGGAGGCGGCGGACTGGCTGGCGGAGTCGACGGCCTGCCGGGTGGTGCCGGTGCGCCGCGACTGCGAGGAGGCCACGCGGGTGGCGAACGCGGCGGTGGTGCCGCGGCTGCGGGCCCGGCTCGAACCGGTGGCGGAGGCTTGTCGGCGGGCCCGCGAGCTGGTCGCCGACGCGTGTGCCCGGTGGAACGTGCCGCAGGCGGCCGGCCCGGCCTCGCTGGTGCTCAGCGAGCTGGTCGGCAACGTGGTCCGGCACGCCGGGACCCCGATGCAGGTGACGCTCACCCTGCGCCAGCCGTACCTGCACCTCGCGGTGGTGGACGGCTGCCGGGCCTCGGCTCGGGCCGGCTCTCCCGAGCTGCTGGCGGAGGGCGGCCGTGGCCTGATGCTGGTCCGCGAGCTGGCCCAGCGCTGGGGCAGCGTGCCGGCCGGCGACGGGAAGGTCGTCTGGGCCGTACTGCCCGCCAATTGACCGAAATTACCGCTCTAGCCTGAATAACCGCTGTCGCCTGGTTACATGGGCAGAGGGGCGGGTAGGCACGCCGTCCTTTTCTGTCGTCATGGCGGGGTGAGAGTCACATGCCCAAGCGGGTAACCACGGAACCTCCACGCGACCGGGGCCCGGCGATCCTGGCACCGGCACGCTTCGGTGGCTTTCCCGGGCCGCTGCGCAAGCCGCTCCCCGGCGGAACCCTGATCCGGTTCCTGGCCACCACCGACCACAAGCAGATCGGCCTGCTCTACCTGCTCACCTCGTTCGGCTTCTTCCTGGTCGCCGGGATCGAGGCGATGCTGATGCGGGCCGAGCTGGCCCGACCGGGCCTGCAGTTCCTCGCCCCCGAGCAGTACAACCAGCTGTTCACCTCGCACGGCGCGGTGATGCTGCTGCTGTTCGCCACCCCGGCGGCGTTCGGGTTCGCCAACTACATCGTGCCCATCCAGATCGGCGCGCCCGACGTGTCGTTCCCCCGGCTCAACGCCCTCGCGTACTGGCTCTACCTGTTCGGCGGCCTGATGGTGATCGGCGGCTTCGCCACCCCGGGCGGCTCCGCCGACTTCGGCTGGACCGCGTACACGCCCCTGAGCAGCGCGGAACACTCCCCAGGCGTCGGCGCGAACATGTGGGTGGTCGGCCTGGTCATCTCCGGGCTGGGCACCATCCTCGGCGCGGTCAACCTGGTCACCACGATCCTGACCCTGCGCGCGCCCGGCATGACCATGTTCCGGATGCCGATCTTCACGTGGAACATGCTGTTCACCAGCGTGCTGGTGCTCCTGGTCTTCCCGCTGCTCGCCGCGGCGCTGCTGGCGCTGGCGGCGGACCGGCTGCTCAACGCGCAGGTCTTCACCCCGGAGAACAACGGCTCGATGCTCTTCCAGCACCTGTTCTGGTTCTTCGGCCACCCCGAGGTCTACATCATCGCGATACCGTTCTTCGGCATCATCACCGAGATCATCCCGGTCTTCGCCCGCAAGCCGATCTTCGGCTACACCGGTCTGGTGCTGGCCACCATGGCGATCACCGTGCTGTCGATGACCGTGTGGGCGCACCACATGTTCGCCACGGGCCAGGTGCTGCTGCCGTTCTTCAGCATCCTGAGCTACCTGATCGCGGTGCCCACCGGGGTGAAGTTCTTCAACTGGATCGGCACGATGTGGAAGGGACAGCTCACCTTCGAGACGCCGATGCTGTTCGCGATCGGCTTCCTGGTCACCTTCCTCTTCGGCGGCCTCACCGGGGTGCTGCTGGCCAGCCCGCCGGCCGACTGGCACACCCACGACACGTACTTCGCCGTCGGGCACTTCCACTACGTGCTCTTCGGCACGGTGGTCTTCGCCCTCTTCGGCGGCTTCTACTTCTGGTGGCCGAAGATGACCGGACGGCTGCTCGACGAGCGGCTCGGCAAGGCCCACTTCTGGACCATGTTCCTCGGCTTCCACGGCACCTTCCTCGTGCAGCACTGGCTGGGCAACGAGGGCTTCCCCCGCCGGTACGTCGACTACCTGCCGTCCGACGGGTTCACCGTGCTGAACACCATCTCCACCGTCTCCGCGTTCGTGCTCGGCGCGTCCACGCTCTTCTTCATCTGGAACGCCTGGAAGACCTGGCGCTACGGCGCCATGGTGACGGTCGACGACCCCTGGGGCTACGGCAACTCCCTGGAGTGGGCCACCACCTGCCCGCCGCCGCTGCGCAACTTCGACCGGATGCCCCGGATCCGCTCCGAGCGTCCCGCGTTCGACGCCAAGTACGGCCCGCTGGTCGCCGACCTCGGCCGGGACCTGCCCCAGCGCACCACGAAGCCGCCGCAGCAGTTCCGCGAGGAGCTGCACCGCGAGAGGCATCTGCCCGAGGCGCCGGCCGCCGAGGGGGCGCACGGCGCACGGGAAGCGGCCGGCTACCACCCCGCGCCGCAGTCCGGGGCCCGGCCGGTGGACGTGCCGGAGCCCGAGGAGGTGCGCCGGCCCAGCTTCGAGTACACCGAGCCGGAGGAGGAGCCCCGGCCCGGCGCCCGGCCGGAGCCGCCGGAGAAAGACCGCTGGCGGCACCCGCGCGAGCCCGACGAC
Source organism: Micromonospora sp. NPDC048040 (assembly GCF_055587185.1). NCBI lineage: Bacteria > Bacillati > Actinomycetota > Actinomycetes > Micromonosporales > Micromonosporaceae > Micromonospora > Micromonospora sp. NPDC048040. The sequence goes on from NZ_JBVJGT010000026.1 coordinate 21,544, forward strand.
ACCCCGGAGCGCTGAGCGGGCGTACGCGAAAGGGGCCGGCGCCCGGGCGCCGGCCCCTTTCCGTCGTCTCGCCGGCAGGTGCCCGGCGCGCGTCAGTTGTCGCGGGCCGGCGCGAGGCCCGCGGCGGTGAGCGAGCGGCGCACGGCCGGCTGGACCCGGGTCAGCCGCAGCGGCACGCCGGTGCGGGCGGCGGCCTCGCGGCCGGCCATCAGCGCGGCGATGCCGCCGGCGTCGAAGCCGCCCGCGCCGACCAGGTCCACCACCACCTCGGCGGGCTGGCCGGTCACCGCCTCCAGCATGGCCCTGCGGAGCTGGTCCGCGCCGTCCCGGTCGACCTCCCCACCGACCTCCACGACCACCCGGTCGCCGTTCTGCTTCACGGAGATGCGGGTCTTCGTGCTGTCCGACTCGGCCGCGCCGTTCTGCCACGGCGGCGGGGCGTCGGCGAGCATCGCCTGGCGCAGCCAGGTCAGCGCCCGCGACAGCAGCCGCGAGACGTGCATCTGGGAGATGCCGAACCGGGCGGCGATCTCCGCCTGGGTCTGGTTGCCGTAGAAGCGCATGGCCAGGATGCGCCGCTCCCGCCAGGGCAGCCGGTGCAGCAGCCCGCTGACGGTCACCCGGTCGTCGACGGACTCCAGCGCGTTGTCGGACTCGCCGACCAGGTCGCCGAACTCGGCCGAACTCTCCCCGCCGACGGGGGCGTTGAGCGAGGCCGGGCTGTAGCCGGCCGCCGACTCCAGCGCGGCCAGGATCTCCTCCTCCGGCGTCTCCAGCCGCGCCGCCAGCTCGGCGACCGACGGGGCCCGGGACAGCTCGCTGGTCAGCGCGGCGGTCGCCTGCCCCACCTCCAGGATCAGGTCGCGCAGCCGGCGGGGCACGTGCACGCCCCAGGTGCGGTCGCGGAAGTGGCGCTTGATCTCGCCGACGATGGTGATCGCGGCGTACGCGGTGAACGAGCCCCGCTCGGGGTCGTACCGGTCGACGGCGTTGACCAGGCCGAGGCGGGCGACCTGCTCCAGGTCCTCCAGCGGCTCCCCCCGCCCCCGGTACCGGCGGGCGAGTCGGCCGGCGAACGGCAGGGCGAACCGGACCAGGTCGTCACGCGCCTCCTGGCGCCGTTCGGGCGGAAGACCCTCGATCCGGGCCGCGTACGCCAGCGCGGCCGCGTCCAGGTCCTCCAGGCCCCGATCGGTCGGAGGTGGTGTGGTTGTGGTGCTCTGTCCGAACATCCGCGCCTCCCTCAGGAAGGTCCCCCGCCCGGATTCAGGAAACCGGTCGTGCGCGCGCGTGGTCGCACCACGCACCGGGCCGGAAGTGGGTCACATGACTGGGATGCCAGCGGGCGACGACGCCGCGCCGGACGGCGTGATCAGGCCGTCGCAGCCAGCGGTGTTCCCGCTCCGTAGGTACTCAATCACGGGACCCCGGTTTCGCGAGGATGTTTCGACAGGGCTGGTTCAACAGATCAGCAACCCCTGGTGGGCGCCGCTGTCCCGCAGTGCGGCGAGTGCCTCGGCGACGGTCATCGGCGGCGGCGTCGGCAGGTCGTACGGCTGGGCCCGCAGCACCTCGGTGGCCCGGCGGGTGGGCACGGAGGTGACCGGGTAGCCCCGCGCCGAGGGGCGGTCCAGCGCCCGCCGGCGGCGGCCGAAGCCGGCGACGGCCAGCCACTGCGGCAACCCGGCGAGCGCCGGCGACCGCAGGCCGGGCGGCTCGGGCAGGACGTCCACCGAGCTGAACGGCTCGCTGCCGGCGAGCCACCACTCCACCCCCTCCACGCTGCGCCGGGTGGCGTTCTCGCACCAGTACGGCACCATTCCGGCCCGCACCACCTGCCACGGGTCGAGCAGCCGGCCGCACTCCACCACCAGCCGGTTGCCGGTCTTGCCGGCCGCGCGCAGCCAGCGCCGGTACAGGTCGGCGGTCGCGGCGCTCAGCGCGCCCGGCCGCGGGACGAGCACGCGGTGCAGCGGATGCCGGTGCCGGGCGGTCCACTCCCGGGCACTGTCCTCGAAACCGGACTCCACGCCGTGTTCGGCCGGGGCGGGTGGCGCGCAGACCTCCGGCGGCTGCCAGTGCGCGCCGTCCCCGCCGGCGGAGCGGAGCACCTGGCGCAGGGCGTGACTGTCCGGGTGGAAGTCCACCGGGTCCAGGCCGCTGCCCGGGCAGCCGACCTGGAAGCTGTGGCCGGGCGCGGAGTCGAACACCGGCCAGGTGCGCACGTCGCGCAGCAGCAGCACCGGTGCGCCCGGCTCCAGCAGGTCGGCCAGGAACCGCGCGTACGCGGCCGGCAGGGACCGCCACCGGGCCGCGAGCGACACCGTGGCGCCGGCCAGCACGCCCCGGCTGGCGGGGCAGTGCACCTGGCGTACGTGCAGGTCGGGGTTGCCGGCGAGCAGGCGGGCCGTCAGCGCCGCTCCGTGGTCGAGGGCGGCCTGCGGCCTGTCCACGGCGCCCTGGGCCCAGTGCACGCTCATCTCGAACCCGGCGGGCAGCCAGGGCACGCCGAGCGCCGTCGCCAGGTGCGCGGCGGCCCCGTGCGGGGAGCCGAGCAGGGCCCCCGGGTAGCGGCGGCGGGGGTACTGGTCGGCGAACCAGCGAGCGATCCGCTCGGCGTCGACCTCGGCCGTCTGGCCGGGGGTGAGCGCCACCCGACCGGCGGCCCGGACCACCGCCGCCCGCCGGACCGGCTCGGGCGCGCCGGTGAACCGCGACAGTGGGCCGGGGTGTCCAGGGTGTCCCAGGTCGGCGCAGTCGGTGCCGCGCAGCGCCCGCGCGGTGGCGGCCACCAGGACCCGGGCCGCGCTGCCGGCGGCCACCACCCGGTCGCCCGCCAGTCCGGCACCGTCGGCCGTGAGCCCCTTGCGCACCTTGTGCACCGGCCCCACCTTGCCTCGTTCGCTCACCACGCGGCCCGGCTTCCCGTCCCGATGGGGTTCAAACGGGGCATCCCCCACCGGGCGGGAGTAATCAGAAGATCCGGGCGGTTGCCGCCGTCCCCGCCGCCAGCCCGGCACACCGGCCGTGACCAGGGGTTTCGGCGCCGGGACGGCGGGCACATGAGCGCCCATGCGCGCAGACGACGACACGCCCGCCGCGGCGGCCACCATCACCCCGTACCAGGACGGCCCGCTGCTGGTCCGGGGCGACTTCGCCCTGCTCACCCCGGACGGCGAGACCATCGACGCGCGGCGGGGCACGGTGGCGCTGTGCCGGTGCGGCAAGTCCGCGCTCAAGCCCTTCTGCGACGGCACGCACAAGGCGATCGGCTTCCGCGCCGGCGCCGACCGCCAGACCTGACCCCACCCACCCCGCCGTCTTGCGTTTGGCGCCCCGACGAATCAGGACGGACAACCCGCAACGGGGGCCGAGAATGCAAGATCGACGAGCGGTGGATCGGTGAGGCGCGGAGCGCGGGCCGCGCCGGCCCGAGGGGACTCCCGCAGCGTGACCCGGGGCGGGCCGGGGGTCGGGCGCAGCGAGGTGCGGCCGGCGGCCCAGGCCTCGAGCAGGTGCGCGGCGAAGAGCCGGTCCACCGCCAGCGCGGCGGCGGCACCGAGGAGCACGTCGGGGGCGAGCCCCGGCTCCACCCGGACCAGGCCGCCGCACAGGTCGTGCGCGGCGATCTGCTCGTGCACCGCGTCGGCCTCCACGTGCTCGTCGTAGAAGCGGGTGGCCGCCTCGTCCAGGCCGAGCCGGCGCAGCCCGTTGCCGTACCGGCGGTTCGGCAGCGACGAGGTCGTCTCGTACGCGGCGAGGTGCCCCAGCAGCGCCCCGCGCAGCCGCCGGTGCAGCCCGAACAGCGACATCAGGTTGTTGGTGGCCAGGGTGACCGCCGGCACCGCGTCCAGGTGGGCGGCGTATCCGGTGTCCAGCCCCAGGCGGTCCAGGGTCACCCGGAACAGCTCGGCGTGCATCCGGTCCAGCCGCCCGTTGCCGTACTCGTCCGTCTGGATCTCCACCAGGGCGGCCTTCGCCGGTCCGCCGAGGCGCGGCAGGGCCCAGCTGTGCGGGTCCGCCTCCCGCAGGTGGTAGATCGAGCGGTGGATGACGAACTCCCGGAACTGCGCCAGCGACGCCCGGCGCTGGAGGTGACCGGCGAGCGACGGCCCGGCGTCCGCGGCGACCACGTCGGCGAGGGCGGCCGGCACGCCGCCGGGCAGCACCGCCGGCAGCGGCCCCACGAGCGCCCGCACCGCCGCCTCGAAGACCCGTTCGGCGTACGCGCGCAGCGCGAGCAGGGACGGCTGCCACTCCCAGTCGTCGTCGACGCCCCGCCAGCCCCGGTAGTGCAGCTCGTAGCAGCAGAAGAGGGTGAGCTGGAGGTCCTCGTCGGTGAGCGGGTCGACCGGGTCGAGCCGAGCGCCGAGCCCGGGCGGCAGGTCGTGCGGCTCCTGCCGCAGCGCGTCCAGCACCGCAGCCGAGACCGGTCCGCGGGGCTCCGGCAGGCGCGCGGGGCCGTACCGGCGATCGGTGGGCTCGGACAAGGCGACCTCCCGCGTCTGACTGCCGGTCCTCAGTGCCCGCCCGCCGGGCGACTAAACGAGGTCCTCGGTCTCCACGGTCACCCCGGCGGTGAGCATCCGGTCGCGGACCCGCCGGGCGGCGTCGCCCTCGGCGAAGACGCCGCGCAGGTCCGCGAACGCCGGCTCGGGAGGCGCCAGTCGCACGGCCGGGTCGACCACCGCCTCCACCACGCACGGGCGGTCGGCGGCGAGCGCCTCGTCCCAGGCCGCCCCCACCAGTTCCGGCCGGTCGACCCGCACCCCGTGCAGCCCGAGCAGGCGGGCCCAGCCGGCGTACGGGACGTCGGGGCGGCGGCGCGCGGGGTCGGTGGACGGCGGACGGCCCCCGCCCATGCCGGACTGGTCCCGGCTGTTGAGCACCAGCACCACCAGCCGGGGATCGCGCCACTCCTGCCAGTGGTGCGCCACGGTGACCAACTCGGCCAGCCCGTTGAGCTGCATGGCGCCGTCGCCGAGCAGGGCGATCACCGGCTGGTCCGGGGTGGCGAGCTTGGCGGCCACGGCGTACGGCAGGGCGCAGCCCATCGAGCCGAGTGTGCCGCAGAGCTGCGCGTTCACTCCCGGGGGCAGTTCCAGGTGCCGGGCGTACCAGTAGATGACCGAGCCGACGTCCACCGCGACCGCCCCGCGCCGGGGCACCCGGGTGGCGAGTTCCTGCATCACGAGCTGCGGGTTCACCGGCTCGGCGGGGGCGGCGGCCCGGTCGGCGCGCTCGGCCCGCCAGCGCTCGACCGAGCCCTCCACGGTCTCCCGCCAGCGGGCGTTGGGCCGTTCCGGCACCCTGGCCAGCAACGCCCGCAGCGTCTCCGCGGCGTCCCCCACCAGCGGCACGTCCACCGGGTAGCGGGTGCCGATCCGGCGCCCGTCGATGTCGATCTGCACGGTGCGGGCCTGCCCCGGCATCGGGAAGTAGTCCGTCCACGGGTCGTTCGTGCCGACCAGCAGCAGGGTGTCGCAGCCGCCCATCAGCTCGGCGGCGGCCGGGGTGCCGACCTCGCCGAGCACGCCCGTGTGGAAGGGCAGCCGCTCGTCGAGCACCGGCTTGCCGAGCAGCGAGGTCGCCACCCCGGCGCCGAGCCGGTCGGCGAGGGCGACGATGTCCTCCGCCGCGCCCCGGGCGCCCTGCCCGACCAGGATGGCGGTGCGCTGGCCGTTGGCGAGCAGTTGGGCGGCCGCCTCCAGGTCGACGTCGTGCGGCAGCACCCGGGCCAGTGGCTCCCCGGGCGTCGCCGCGAGCACGCCCGCCGCCTGGGGTTGCAGGTCGGGCACCGCGATCTCCTGCAACTGGCGCGGCAGCACCACGCAGACCGGGCTGCGGGTGGCCGCGGCGGTGCGGAACGCCTGGTCGAGCAGGGCCGGCACCCCGGCGGGGGTGCGGCCGTACCGGACGAACTGGTTGCACACGTCGCCGAACAGCCGGCTCAGCCCGATCTCCTGGTGGGCGCCGCCGAGCGGGCCGGAGACGTCCTCGCCGACGATGGCCACCACCGGCTTGCTGTCCAGCTTGGCGTCGTAGAGCCCGTTGAGCAGCTGGACGGCGCTCGGCCCCTGGGTGGCCAGGCAGACCCCGATCCCGCCGGTGAACTTGGCGTGCCCGGTGGCCATGTAGGAGGCGGTCTCCTCGTGCCGGGCGGGGACGAACGCCGGGTCCCCGCCCGAGGCGTCGAGCGCCTCGACCACGGGGGCGATGGCCTCCCCCGGGTAGCCGAAGGCCCGCGGCACCCGCCAGGCACGGAGCCGCTCGACCACCAGGTCGGCCACGGTCCGCTCAGGCATTGCCACGCCCCGGCGTGGCGGCGTCGACGTACCGCAGCACCGCCCCGACGCCGTCGGTCAGCTCGGGCGCCTCGTCGGGGCCGAGCACGGTCAGCTCGGCCTCGGTGCCGACCAGGGCGCGCACGAGCGCGGCGTCGGCCCGAACCTTCTCCGGGTCGCGCACCGACATGTCGGCGAGCTGCCGCGGGTCGGTGGCGATCGCCGTCGGGTCCGGCCCGATCCACAGCTCCCCGTTGGCCGACGGGTCGTCGACGATGAGCATGGTGTCGACCTGGTTGCGTTGCAGCGCGGAGACCACCGCTTCCAGCCCGGCGCCGACGTCCTCCTGCATGCCGAACCGGTCCAGCGCGGCGGTGATCCGCTGGTCGGCCACCTCTGCGATGGTCTGCACGGTGAGGTCGTCGAGAAGCGTCTGGTCGGCGCCGCCGGCCCGGGAGCCGGCGTCGGTGCGGACCATGGCGTCCTGCCAGCGTTGCGGCATCTGGGCGGCGATCACGCCGGTGGCCCGCACGTCGCCGGCGACCACCACCACGTCCGCGCCGACCTTCTCGGCCAGCTCCACCGTCGCCGCGGTGACGTCGCCGGCGTTGTGGTGCCAGGCCTCCATGGCGGCGCGCTGGTAACGCGACTGGGACCAACCGCCGGGCCGCACCCGGCGCAACTGGAAGTCCTCCCGGCCGGTCACGTGGGCGCGGCGCGGCACGCCGCCGGCGCTGATCGCCATGGCATCGGCCCCGGTCCGGTCGGCCAGCACCCGCACCCACGCCACCTGCTCGCCGCGCTGCGCCAGCATCGGCATCACGTGCGGCAGCGGCGTGAACGCGGCGAGGTCCCGCCGCGGCGGGGCGGAGAGGTACTCCGACAGCACCACCCGACCCCGGGTGCCAAAGACCGCCAGGCCGTAGTCTCCCGGCATCGGGTCGTGCCCGCGGACGACCCGTTCGACGGCGTCTATCGTGTCCACGTCGGCGCGCTGTTCCTGGAGTTGGTTGCGCAGGCCCCGCCACCGCAGATCGAGCGCCGGGTGGGCGTCCTGGGTGTTGGCGGAGGCGTCCAGGTACACCGAGACCCACGGCCCCGGCCAGTCGTAGAGCGGGCGCAGGAAGGACAGCTGCATGCTCGACCCCTTTCCAGCTCGGCCCCCCGCTTACCCGCGCCGATCCCGTTGTCACCTGGCCGCCGTGAGCGCGTGACCAGGATTCATTCACGTCGTTCAGGCCGGATGGCCGATACCATCGGTGAACGCAACCGGACTCTGGGTGGTGACCATGGACAGCGACCTCCATATCCGGCGGATCGTCCACCCCACCGACCGGATCGTCACCGGCCGGGTCGTCCGCCTGCTCGACGGCTACCCGCGCGAGGTGCGGATCGGCCAGCCGATGCTGGTCGCGGTGCTCGCGGCGGCCGGGGTGGCCGGGCTGCTGGCGGCGGTGGTCCGGTCCCTGTTCTCCACCGGCTCCGGCGCGGCCCGCCGACGGTTCAAGGACCTGAAGAAGGGCCCCGAATACCTGGTCACCCCGGTGCGGCTGCGCGACTCCGCCGGGCAGCTCTGCGAGGTCGAGCTGCACGGGCACCTGCCGCAGAGCGCCCTGCACCCCGCCGACCACGTGCAGCTCACGCTGCGCCGGCAGGGCGACCCCGACCTGCCGCCGAAGATCGAGCGGATCGTCAACCTGACGACCGGGCAACTGCTCACCCCGCGCACCGCCACGCTGTGGTCGCACCTCGGGCCGCCGCTGCTGCTCCGGGCGGCACTGGGCGGGCTGCTGGTCGCCGCCCTGCTGGCCTGGGCCGCGCTCACCTGAGTCACGCCCGGCGCCGGCCTGGCTCGCACGCCCGGCGCCGACCCGACGTCTCGCGCCCGGCGCCGGCCTGGCTCGCGCCCGACACCGACCTGACGTTTCGCGCCCCGCGCGCCCGGGCACCGCAGGCGCCATGTTCGCCGGATTCACGCTCGACGAGATCGACCTCGGGCCGGTACGCCTGCGCGTACGCCACGGCGGGTCCGGGTCGCCGGTGGTGCTGCTGCACGGCCATCCCCGCACCCACGCCACCTGGCACCGGGTGGCGCCGCTGCTCGCCGAGCGGCACACGGTCATCTGCCCGGACCTGCGCGGCTACGGTGGCTCGTCGACGCCGCCGAGCACGCCCGACCACGCGCCGTACTCGAAGCGGGCGATGGCGGGCGACGTCGTGGCACTGCTCGACGCCCTCGGCCACGACCGCGCGGCCGTGGTGGGGCACGACCGGGGCTGCTACGTGGCGATGCGCACCGCGCTGGACCACCCCGACCGGGTCAGCCGCCTCGGGGTGCTCGACGGGGTACCGATCGGGGAGGCCCTGGCCCGCGCCGATGCCCGGTTCGCCGCCCGGTGGTGGCACTGGTTCTTCCTGGGGCAGCTCGACAAGCCCGCCGAGCAGGTGATCAACGCCGACCCCGACGCCTGGTACGGCGGCTCCCCCGCCGAGATGGGCGAGGAGGCGTACGCCGACTACCGCCGGGCCATCCACGACCCGGCGACGGTGCACGCCATGTGCGAGGACTACCGGGCGGGCCTCGGCCCGGACCGGGCGGCCGACGACGCCGACCGTGCCGCCGGCCGGCGGATCACCTGCCCGGTGCTCTTCCTGTGGTCCACCCGGGACGACATGGTGGACCTCTACGGCGACCCCGCCGCGATCTGGCGGGAGTGGGCCGACGACGTGCGGGCCGCACCGGTCGAGTCGGGCCACCACATGGCCGAGGAGGCCCCGGAACAGCTCGCCGCCGAGCTGTCCGCCTTCCTCGCCGGTTAGTTCCCGTCCCGCCCGCCGTCAGCGACGCATCCGCACGGCTGATCCGCCCCCTCCAAGATCGTCATCGGACAGCCGTACACCATCGAATACGGCGGTTCGACCAGCAGGACCGACTGGGCGGCGATCACCGATTCGGCGGGGAACTACCAACAGGGGAACGCGCCGCACTGGTACTACCTGGGCAGCAATTCGAGGACGCCGCCCGCATCGTCGAAGGCGTCGGGAACGGTCACGTTCACCGCCGAGCAGACCGCCGAACTGTCGCCGGGGCCCATGCAGGTCCGGGTCTATCCCGCCGATGGCACGCGGCGTCGGTCATCGTCGACGTGGTGGCGGAAGAACTCGACCGCGGCAGCCTGCCGGCGTGGAAGTACGTCAACTCCAACGGCCGGGTTCCGGGCGGTACGGTGGTCGAGGCGGGGACCGTCACGTTCACGGGAGCCGAGACGGCGGCACTGAAGGCCGGCAAGATCTACGCCGTCCGCCTGATGTCTCGCGGCAGCAACACCAACGTGTCGGACTCCGTGGACATCACCGTCCCTGCTCCCCGCACAAAGACGCTCAAGGCACTTGTGACCTTGTTCCGAGGCCTGGGTTGGATCGACAACGACGGGATCGCCGACAGTCTGCGGACGAAGCTCGACGACGGGGAGTTGGGCAGCCTGCTCAACCAGTTGCGGGCGCAATCCGGCAAACACCTGACGGAGGACGCGGCCCTGATTCTCAAGGAAAACGTCGAATACCTGATCGAATCGTCGGCGCACACGAGGCGCTAGCGTCCGGCCAGTCCGAAGGGCAGGTTGCTCATTCCACGAGCAATCTGCCCTTCGGCCCGAAAGCCTTTTGTTCTGACTCGGCTCGTCGGCGATTCGGCCCGCCGACGAACCCGGCCACGCGGGCCGGGCGGGTCAGCCGACCGGGGCGGCCTCGCGGGCGGGCTCGCGGGCGGTGTCGAGCATGCCGCGCCGCCGCGCCCAACGCTCGAAGGCGAGCGTGGCGAAGGGCGGCACGGCACAGGCCAGGGCCACCCCGGTCGCCACCAGACTCCACCGGCGCAGGCGGGCCACCGCGAGCACCAGCACGCCGTACGCGATGAACAGGCCGCCGTGGATCGGCCCGAAGACCTGCACGCCCAGCTCGTTGGCGGGCGGGCCGTACTTCACCGCCATGCCGGCCAGCAGGGCGGCCCAGGAGATCGCCTCGGCGATCGCCGCCACCACGAACAACCGGGTCACCTTCTCGCGCATCAGCATCTCCACCTCTCGCCGCCGGCCATGCTATCCGTGATCCCGGGCGCGTCCGGCACGCGGGCGACGGGGATCACCCGGAGCCCCGCTGGGTAGAGAAGAGGTCCTCAGGTCTTCCCCGGCCCCGACGCGACGTGCGAGGTTTAGGGGACCAGCGGTGACAGGGTGGTGACCATGGGCGAGGAAGTCGGCGTACGGACCTTCAGTCGCGAGGATCGGGCCCGCTACCGGGAAAAGGTGCGCCGTTGCCTCGACGTGTTCGCCGAGATGCTGCGCGAGTCGCGGTTCGACGTCGACCGGCCGATGACCGGGTTGGAGATCGAACTCAACCTGGTCGACGGGGACTCGATGCCCGCCATGCGCAACGCCGACGTGCTGGCCGCCGTCGCGGACCCGAGCTTCCAGACCGAGCTGGGCCAGTTCAACGTGGAGATCAACGTGGCGCCCCGCCGGCTGACCGGCACCGGCACCGCCGAGTTCGAGGAGCACGTGCGGGCCAGCCTGAACGCCGCTGAGCAGAAGGCCCGCGCGATCGGCGCCCACATGGTCATGATCGGCATCCTGCCGACGCTGCGCCCCGAGCACCTGACCGCGGCGACGCTGTCGGCCAACCCCCGCTACGAACTGCTCAACGAGCAGATCTTCGCGGCCCGGGGCGAGGACCTGCGGATCGCGATCAACGGGGTGGAGCGGCTCGCCGTCACCGCCGACACGATCACCCCGGAGGCGGCCTGCACCAGCACCCAGTTCCACCTGCAGGTCAGCCCCGCCCAGTTCGCCGACTACTGGAACGCCGCCCAGTCGATCGCCGGCATCCAGGTGGCGCTCGGCGCCAACGCGCCGCTGTTCTTCGGCCGCGAGCTGTGGCGGGAGACCCGCATCCCGCTGTTCCAGCAGGCCACGGACACCCGCGCCGAGGAGATCAAGGCGCAGGGCGTACGCCCCCGGGTCTGGTTCGGGGAACGCTGGATCACCACCGTGTTCGACCTGTTCGAGGAGAACGTCCGCTACTTCCCGGCGCTGCTGCCGGTCTGCGACCCGGAGGACCCGGCCGAGGCCCTCGCCGCCGGCGGCGTGCCCAAGCTCGCCGAGCTGCGCCTGCACAACGGCACCGTCTACCGGTGGAACCGGCCCGTCTACGACGTGCTCAAGGGTCGCCCGCACCTGCGGGTGGAGAACCGGGTGCTGCCGGCCGGGCCGACCGTGCTCGACACCATCGCCAACGGCGCCTTCTACTTCGGCCTGGTCCGGGCGCTCGCCGAGGCCGACCGGCCACTGTGGTCGCAGATGTCCTTCAGCGCCGCGGAGGAGAACTTCACGAGCTGCGCCCGCCACGGCATCGACGCCCAGGTCTTCTGGCCCGGCCTGGGCTACCTCCCGGTCACCGAGCTGGTGCTGCGGCGGCTGCTGCCGCTGGCCCACCACGGGCTGGACCGGTGGGGCCTGGACCCGGGCGAGCGCGACCGGCTGCTCGGCATCATCGAGCAGCGCTGCCTGACGGGGCGCAACGGCGCGAGCTGGCAGGTGGAGACCCTGCACCGGCTGGAGTCCACCGACCACCTCGACCGGCCGGAGGCGCTGCGCGAGGTGGTGCGGCACTACGTGACGCTGATGCACAGCAACCGGCCGGTCCACGAGTGGCCGCTGCCCTGATCAGGGCGGGCCGGGCGACCGGCGGGATCGGCGCGGGCACTTTGGGGCACAGGTCGATCACCCAGCGCGATTGCGCAGGGCGGAAGAACCCCCGAGGCCGGAAGCGTCCCATGATGAGACGCGGACATCGATCCCGCACGATTCGTTGCTGGTAGGAGGGGTCGGGCGGGTGCGTCCAGGCCGACCGGTGGCCCCCGTTCGCCGGTCGCGGGCGGCGTCGCCAACGTCGACGTCGCGCCCGGGTTCCACCCCCACCCTGAGGAGCGCACGTGACGCAGACCCAGCGGTCCCCCCAGCAACCCGACGTACCCGTCCGGATCCGGCCCGACACCGCGCAGACCGGCACGTCCGCGTTCGTCACCGGGCACTTCCCCCGGCGGCGCGGGCTGATCATCCTGCTCAGCGTCCTCGGCGGCTTCCTGCTGACCGTGATCTGGTCGGCGGAGTTCGTCGACCGGACCATCGGCGACAACGTCGCCAACACCCTGCTCGGCCACGACGCCAAGGAGACCCCTATCCAGGGCGTCGCGGCCGGCGTCCTGTTCGCCTTCGTCTCCGGGATCGCCGGCACGTTCACCGCCTGCAACATCGCCGCGTTCGGCGCCCTCGCCCCGCTGACCGGCACCACCGGCAGCAGGCTCAGCAGGTTCGTGCAGCCGCTGAAGCCACTGGGCTGGATGTCGGTCGGCATGATCGCGGTATCGGCCACGTACGGCGCGATCGTGGGCTTCGTCGGAACGTCGATGCCGCAGTTCTCCACCGCCAGCAACAGCCCCGGCAGCCTGTCGCCGCGGAGCATCCAGTCGATGGTGGTCTTCGGCGTGATCGGGCTCATCATGATCTACCTCGGCCTGGCCGCACTCGGCGTGGTGCCGGATCCGTTCGCCCGGATCGCCCAGCGGCATCCCAACGTGCCGATGGTCTTCATGGGCGCGCTGATCGCCGGCTTCCTCATCGGCCGGCCGTTCGCGCTGTTCCGGCAGATGTTCCGCGACGCCGCCGAGAGCGGCAACCCGCTCTACGGGGCCGCGGCGTTCACCCTCCAGTCGATCGGCAACATCGTCATCATGGCGGTGCTGTTCCTGCTGCTGGCCTGGCTCGCCGGTTCCCGCCTGCAACGGTGGTTCAGTGCCCGGCCGACCCGACTGGCGACCCTGACCGCGGTCGCGTTCATCGTGGCCGGCGCCTTCACGTTCCTCTACTGGGACGTGCGGATCCTCGCCCGCCGCGAGATCATCCCCTGGTATCCGACGGCCCCCTGGTCCTGACCGACCCGGGCCGGGGACCGGGGCGGCGCCGCCCCGGTCCCCGGCGACCGGCACAGATCGATCCCGGCCGCGCCCGGTTCAGCCCTGTCCCGCCGGTGCCCGATCCTCGGCAGGGTCGACGACGCCGGCGTGGAACACGACGCCGTCGAGCACCTCCCGGACCCCGCGCCACCGGTCCAGCCGCGCCCCGGCGAAGTTCGCCTCGCCGTGGAACGACGCGCGCCCCTCGGGCCCGCCCAGCCGGAAGGCGGCAGCGTCGAACGTGCTGTCGTCGAACCGGGTGGCGCCGTGGAACTGGGCGGCGGTGAAGTCCGCGTGCCCCGCGTGGCAGCCGTGCAGGTCGAGGTCGAGCAGCGTCGCGCCACACAGCGCCAGGTTCATGCCCGGCCAGTGCGTCGGCCCGTCGGGGGTGGCGGCCACCGGGCGCAGCCGCTCGGCGAGCAGCCGCTGCGCGTCGCGTCGCAGTGCCGTCTCCCCGGCCTCGGCGGGGCCCAGGTCGCCGCGTACGTCGAACGGCAGCGGCCCGCGCAGGTATCCGCAGACGGTGTCGACCACCCGTTGGCGCAGCTCCGGTCGCGCGTCGCCCAGCTCGCCGAGGGCGCGCAGCCCGGCGTGGCGGACGGCGGGGTCGCCGTCGCCGAGTTGCCGCGCGTAGGGCGACACGGACTCGTCCGGCACGAGCACCCCCGTGCCGTCCGGCCCCGGCCGGGACGTCCAGCCGAGGGGCCAGCTCACCGGCTCGCCGGCCGCACCGGACCACTGTGCGCCACTGAGGTCCACCGTGGGCTGGTCGAGTCGCACCGCCGCGCCGAACCGGGCGTCCCGGAACGTCGCCTCCCCACCGAACCGGGCCTTGCAGAACCAGGCCGGGCCGCCGAAGCGGGCCTGCCGGAACGACGCGGTCCCGACGAAGCGTGCCCCGTCCCCGCCTTCCTCCCAGCTCTGGTAGTCCCCCATCAGCACCGCGACGGGCCAGCCCGGGTCGTCCTCGTTCGGCTCGTCCCACGGCGCGGGCCGGACCTCCTCGATCGCGTCCCAGGCCGGATCGTCCTCCCACAGCTCGTCCTCGCCCCGCCCGAACCACGCCATGCCGGCGAAGTCCACCCGGTCGAAGCCGGCCGCTCCCCGGAACCGGGCCCGCCCGAACGCCGCGTCGGCGGCGAACACCGCCCCGTCGAACCGGGCCTCGCCGTGGAAGAGCGCGCGGGTGAAGTCCGCGTCGCCGATGAACCGGGCGCCGGCGAACGAGGTCGTGCCGAGGAACCGCGTGTCGGCGAACCGGGCCCCGGCCAGCTCGCAGCCGCCGAGGTCCGCGTCCATCAGGGACGCCCCGGACAGGTCCACGGCGAGCCCCGGCGGCGGCGTGTCGCCCGCCCCGACGGGGCGCAGCAGCCCGGCCAGCACCCGCAACGCCGCCCGCCGCGCGTGGGCGTCCCCGCCGTCGGCGGCCCCGGGCGCCCGCAGCCAGGCGCAGATCGCGTCAGCCACGTCCTGGCGCACCGTCGGGTCGGTCGCGCCGAGGTCGGCCAGCCGCCGCAGGGCTTCCTCGCGCGCCGCACCCGTCCCCTCCGCCACCTGCCGTGCGGCGACCCGACACGCCTCGACACTGGCCTCCTCGGTTGCCACGCGACCCTCCCAGCGGGGTGGCTGCCCCGCCACCCGGTACCCGCCGCCGGGACCGTCCCGGGGCGCGGGCGCAGGATAGCCGGGGGTGGTGACAAGTCGCCGTGGCCCGGGAGGGTCCTGGCCGGCTGCCCCGCCGGCCGGCATCGAACCTCGGCCGGCGCGACGCCGTCACCGGTGCGCTCCGGTCGAGTTCGATCAGACGGGTGGGCCGCCGAATTCGATCTCGTTGCCCTCGGGATCCGCGTACCTGGCCTTGCGTACGCCGTTCGAGTAGGTCTCCCGCTTCGCCGGTTCCAGTCCCCGCTCGGCGATCCCGGCCACGCGGGCGTCGAAGTCGTCGACGAAGATCGTGTGCATGGCGTGCCCGGCGTGCTCCGGGCGGTGCTCCACGAACAACGACCGGTGTTCGGCCAGCTCCCACACCGCCTCCGTGTCGCTGGCCACGAAGGACGGCGGGCAGCCGAGCAGCCTCTCGTACCAGGTCAGCGCCGCCGGATAGTCCCTGACGGGTATGCCTGCGTACAGATCGAGGGCCATGCGGCCATGCTAGTGCGGCAGGCGGGTCGGGCCGACCAGCGTCGCCAGGCGCGCGCCACGCCGGTGCCGCGTCGACGCGGGCGGCCTGCGTGGCTGTCGGAGACCACAGCTCGTCCACTCGCCCGAGGAATCCCAGGCGGCAGGCACCCGCCGCCTCCGGGATCAGGACGGACGTCCGCCAAACCTCCAGTCGTGCACCTCGATCTCGGCATACCGGTCCGGGGTCAGCACGGCGCGCGCCTCGTCCGGGTCCGCCGCCCCGATCAGCGCCGCCGTGCCCAGCCAGGTGGCACCGTCGTCGGACAGCAGCGGTCCGTACGCGATCAGGTCGTCCCGGTCGGGCGGCAGGTCCCGGTCGGCGGCCTGCCCCGCGCCGAGGCCGAGCACCAGGTACCGGTTGCCACCGGTCCGGCCACCGGGGAAGTCCCACATGGTGCGCCCCAGCGTGTTGTGCCAGCGGCGCAGCAGCACGTCCCGGTACGCACCGGCCTGGTAGTTGGGCTCGTCGAAGGCGAATGCCCGGGCGGCGGCGGCATCGGGCAGGTCGACGATGTGCACGCTGCCGGTCGGCGTTTCCCCGTCGGGGGCGAAGGTCGGGCCGCGGGCGATCATCTCCGCCGCGTACCGGTCCATGTAGGACCAGTGTTCTTCCAGCAACTCGGTACGCAGTGCCAGGGAGTCACGCCGGTCGCGGTGGTAGCAGAAGAACTCCATGCCGCAGATCTTGATCTCCGTTTCGGACCGGTGCAAGTGTCGGCACCCCCGCCACCCGCCCACCGGGGCGGTGCCCGAAGCCGGCTACGGAACGGAGCACACGCGCAGAGCCCCGGCCATCGGCCGGGGCTCTGGCGGTCATGTGTCTTTACGCCGGGGAAAGACCTTCCGCGAAGTCGTAGAGGCTCTTGATGTCATTGTCGAAGTACGGACCGTCGAATTGTCCGTTGCCCGGATTGTCGCCGTGGCTAACGACGCTGTTGACGTATCCGAGACCGTTCTGGTCGTTGTATTCCTGCAGCCAAGGTCCGCCGCTGGAGCCGTAGGTCATGTTGCACCACATCCGGATCTGCTGGCCGCCGGCGTACCACGTGCCACTCTGGCAGTAGTACTGGCTCTCCCCGCCGCCGAGGTTCGACGGGTAGCCGAGGGCGGTCATCAGGGAGATGTTGTAGCCCCAGTTCCAGCGCAGACCGTGGCCACCGACCGTGTCGACGACCTTGAGGCCCCAGTTACCGCCGTTGTGCATGATGGCGATGCCCATGTCCTCGTCGTAGCTGCTGTTGTTGATCCACGCGGTGCGGGCCGTGAGCTGGTAGGCCACGAACGTGCCGAACGGCCGCACTCCGTTGCGGTACCGCGGCACGAACTGCCAGTTGCTGTACCACTGCCCGCCGCTGCCCTGGTGCACGCAGTGACCGGCGGTCATGACCAGCCGGCGCTTGCCGCTGGCGACGGCGCTCGCCGAGCAGGAGGCGGTACCGCCGCCGGGCATGGTGAAGTAGACCTTGCCGACGACCGCTGATTCGTTGAGCTGGATGCTGACGTCGTCGCCGCTGGCGACGCTCGGCGCCAGGGGCGCGACCGTGCCCGCCGGTCCGTCGGGCTTCGGCGCCCGGTTGGTCGATTCGGTGGCGCCTGGGCGCTTCGCGATGTCCAGGTCGACGGCGCTCGCCATCCGCTCCGGCGTCCAGAACGCAGCGACCTCCTTGGCGATCGCCGCGTTGGTGATCGCACGACCGTCACTGGTGCGGGCGGTGGTGGTGGTGTTGCCGTTCCTCTCGACTGTGGTCGGCTTCGCCTCGGCGACCGCCGGGGCGGTCACGACCAGCGCGAGCGCCAGGCTGGCCGTCGCCGACCAGCGTAGGGTTGTTTTCAAGTGTTTCCCCCTTGTCCTGGGTGCTCCATTCGGGCCAGGGAAACGTATCGACTGATTTGCATTGATCACAAGATAATGGAATGGCAGGTAATTGACACTGACTCTTTGGTGACCGGGAACGTCAACAGCACGACCGGCAGACAAATCGTGCGCAGTTCGAACAGAAGTCGCTATTGGCCGCGCAACTCCCAGCGCCCACGAATCCGCGCTCTCCGCCTGAGGACGCCCGCTGCTATCGAGAAATGGGAATTGCGATTCCCGCAACCGGTAGCTTCCGCCCGCGAACCGGCGACGGCCGCACCACGTACCGGCCGATCCGGTCAGCGGGTCAGGCCGACCAGCGTCGCCAGGCGCGCCACGCCGGCCGGCGCCGGGCGACCCCGGGCGAGTTCGGCGATCACCGTACGCGCCAGAGGCCGAGCCCGGACCTCGGCGGGCGCGACAGCGTCCGCCTCGACCAGCATCCGCCCCGCCCCGCGCAGGTCACCGATCTGGAGGTACCCGCGCGCGGCGTCCAGCAGGTACGCGGCCCGGTACTCGGCCGGCAGCCGCCGCCACCCCTCCCGCCGGATCGCCTGCTCGTGCCGGCGCACCGCCTCCCCGGCGTCCCCCGACTCGACCGCCGCGACCACCCGGGCCAGCTCGACCGCGACCGGCCCGAAGCTGGTCCGGTACGGGTCGTCACCGGCCCCGACCCTGGCGGCGATGTCGGCGGCCCGGGCGGTCAACTCCCCGACCCGGCGGGTGTCGCCGCATCCGGCGGCAGCCAGAGCGGCCTGAATCAGCAGGGCCCCGTGGACCATCGACGTCTCCGGCGTCGGTACGACGCGCCGCACGGCGGCGACCGCCGCCGCCAGCGCCAACCGGTCCCGGCCCAGCGCGCGCAGCGCCTGCCCGATCGACACGACTGCCGACGCCGCCAGCACCGGGTCACCGCCCGCCACGGCCACCGCGCGGTCGGCGGCCAGCCACCCGAGGTCGGCCTCGCCGAGCTTCACCAGCACCGACGAGGTGATCCGGTAAGCCTGCACCAGCAGCTCCGGCGCTTGCGGGCGCAAGCCCTGGGCGGCGTCGAGCAGCCCCGGCAGCAGCCGCAGCACCTGGGCGTAGTGCGCGTGCTGGAAGGTCAGCCATGCGTGCGCCACCTGCCGCTCGACCTCGTCCATCGGCGCGTGGCGGCCGGGCTGGTCGTAGCGGGCAAGGGCGGCGCGGATTCCGTCCACCCCGTCCGGCGAGCCGACAGCCGCCGGCAACACCGGGCGGTCCTCGCCGAGCAGCACCAGCGGATCGATCCGCAGCACCTCGGCGATCTCCTGGACGACCGGATACCGGTCCAGCGCGCGGACGCCCCGCTCGACCTTGTCCATCCAGCTCTTGGACCTGCCGAGCCGATCCGCGAGCATCTGCTGGGTCATCCGCCGCCGCACCCGCCAGCGGGCGACCCGACGACCGATCGGCTCGTCACCGCTGGTCACGCCGCCACCGCCGGTCCGGGACCGCCCGGGTGGTCTCCTCCACCGGTACGCGCTCCGCCTCGGCCTGGGCGAGAAGCCGTTTCTTGGCAGCCTCCCGCTCGGCCGCCTCGACCTGCTCGCCCCGACTCATCGCTGACTCGTCGCCTTGGCCCTGCATCCGCACCTCCGTCGACCGGGGGCGTGGCGGTGGATCGGGAACACCGTCCTATCGCCGTCACCCACGATCATCATGTGGGCGGCGCTGGGTGGCTGAACAGTCAAAACGCGTCCGCTACGGCATCGCGGACAGGCCGAGTCGGTGGGCCGCCTCCGTCACTTCACGGGTGAGTTGTCGTGAGGCGGTGGCAACCGCGATGTTGTCAGCCGTCGCCAAAGTTTCACGAGAAGCCGTCGTGTCTCCGGCCTGCGCCTGGGCCACGGCCAGATGCACCATGTTGCGGCCGTGCCAATCCGCGCCGCCCGCCTCCTCGTTCACCCCCTCGACGCCGACCGTCAGCAACTCCAGTGCCCGGTCGTTGGCGTGGCTGTCGGTCGCGCCGAGATACCGCCACACGATGCCCTGCTGGACGGCAAAGAACGACGGCGTGTACCAGTAGCCCCACGGGGGTAACGGTTCCTCCGCTGCCTGGGCCGACACCTCCGACGCCTCGGACAGGCAGACGAGCACATCGGCAGCATCCGCTCCGGCCATGGCAAGACCTCTTGCCTCCTGCCCTGCGCAGTAGGCCCGCAATGCCGCGTTCACGGTCTCGTCCCGGCGCGCAGCCCGGGAAAGCCCGATCATCGCGCGCAGATCACGCCGCACCTCCGCCTGATGGCCCTGGAAGGACAGCACCGTAGCGACGAGATCCTTGTTGCCGGCCTCGGTCGCCCAGTGCAGAGCCCTCGCCTGCCACACCGTGGCCGCACGGTCCTCGCCCCGCGCGATGCTCAGCCAGCCCGCGAACTGTGCCCACTGCGCAGCCACGTCCACCACTCCGGGCCGCACGTCGTACGGGGCGTCCCGCAGCAGGCAGGTAACGGTGTCGAGGTGGGCACGGACCGATGCCATGATCGGCCCGGATCCGATGGCGTCCTCCAGGCGGCGGTAACCAGCGAGCAGGCCGGCGAGCGCTTGCGCAGCGGCAGCATCGACCCGCCGGGGATGCATCGTCACGTACGCCAGGCGTTCACCGCCATCGGGGGCATCGACGACCAGCCCCGCCAGCGCGCCCTGCGCCGCCAGCGCGTCATCGAGCCGGAGCGCCACGTCCACGGTGGGCTTCGTCTGCCCGATCTCCAGCTGGTGGACGAGGCTCTTGCCGTGATTGACGGCGGCGGCGAGCTGCCGCAGCGACATGCCACGCGCCTCACGAAGCCGTCGCAACTCAGCGGCGAACCGTGGGTCGACGATCGTCCTTGCACGTGGGGGCACTGTCGTACTCCTACACACTCAGGTTCGGCGATCACTACAGTCAGCAGCCCTGCAGTCATCGACCGTACTCCTACCCGCGAGGAGAGGTACCGATGGTGAATCGCCCCGCGGCAGCAGCGCGGGGCCGTATCGAACATGTCTACTACGTCACCGACGTAACCTGGACAGAGCCCACTAGAAGCTACTGACCAGCTTGACGAATGCGTCATCGATCTTCGCCGGGTCACGGGCGTCGAACGCCTTGCCCGCGGCCGCCTTGGCGATCCGGTCCAGCGTCCCGAAATCGGACTGCTCATCAAAGGCGACGCAGAAAATCTTGATCGGTCGCTCCGGATCCAACGCGACGTCTTGGAGCAGCCGGGCGAGATTGCTGTCCTTGTTGTACTCGTTCTTGCCGTCTGTCAGTACGACCACCGCGTTGATCCGGGACTGGTCATAGTGATCGAGCATGTGACGGTGTGCCGCCCGTACGGTGGCGTACAGAGCGGTGCCGCCCTCGACGTGGAGGTTGTTGATCTTATTGGTGAGCGCCTTCTGGTCGAACGCCGACAGCCGGACCTCTTCGCTGTACGGCGACTTCGGCCGCTGTTTCGTCTCGGACGAGAACGACCAGAGCGCGACCTGGTCCTCGGAGTTCAAGAGGCCGAAGCCCTTGGCGGCGGCCCTGGTCGCCACCTGGAACCTGGTCCGGTCACCGATCTTTGCGTTCATCGAACCGGACGTGTCGACGGCCACGAGGATGTTCGCCTTCTTGCGCAGCGTGCCCCAGCCGGTGAGGATCGCCTTGACCACGGTGGGATCCGGCGGGTCGAAGTAGGTGAGATCTTGGGCGCCGCGCCCGCCGACGGCGGCGATCAGCGGGCGGGACGCGTTCTGCTTGTGGTCGCGGAACCCGAGCCGGCTGAAGCTCTCCTGCTGCGGCGGCTCCTGGAGGAACGCCAGGAAGTCGGCGGCGGCGTCACGTTGCTCCGGGCTGGCCGAGGGGAGCACCACGTACGGGTGGTCGAGGTTGAACGTGCCCTCCTTCGGATACAGCGCGACCAGCGGGACCCTCGGCTTCTCGCCCCGGGTCGGGCTCAGCTCCCCCTGGTTGTACTGGTAGACCAACTCCTCCTGCGTCACCACCGCGCTCATGTCCGTCGGAGCCGCTGTGCCGGACAGGTCCGCCTCGGCGCGGTCCTTCAGCAGATCCACGATGTCGTCGCTGTAGTGGGACACGTTGGCCTCGATACGGCGGACGAACTGGGTCACCGCCGGATTCGCGAGGTCGCTCTCCGTAAGGTCACTGGCCCGGTTGATGGCCGCGTAGTAGCTCGCGATCGTGGCCGCCAGCCCGGAGGTGGACAGGTTCGGGTTGACCTTGCCGAAAGTGAACCGCCCCCACTCGGGGCGACCGAAGGTGGCCCAGCCCGAGCGCCCGGACGAGCCCAGCATCTCACCCCAGCCGAGGGGACCTTGCTGTTGGAGCAGCTCACCCTTCGGCTGCGGCATGGCGATGACCAGCGGACTGTTCGCGATCGACGGGTACCGGCCGGGGGTCTGCGCCGGACGCCCGGCGGCCTCGTCCCGCAACTTCAACTGCCCGGTCCACAGGGTTGACGTCGGCAACCACACCTGCGGCCGTGGCAGGCCGGGCTGCTTGACTGCCCATTCGCCGGCCAGCGCGTCCGTCGCCGCACCGGACGAGAGCCCATGTACGGTCACCACGGCGCACCGGCCACCGAACCGCCGATCGCTCTTGTTGTAGCGTTCTGCCAACTCGCCGAGCAGCACGTCCTTCTCGATCGACGAGCTGACCTCCAGCGGCGTACAGTCGATGTCCGCCGCCGGCCGGACGATCAGGTAGGCCGCCGCGATGATCGCGAATCCGGCCACGATGGCTGCGGTGTACGGCAGCCACGGCCGGGCAGTCGGTCGACCTGAAACCATGTGGTCCCTCCAGAGTGTCGGCTGACGGCGTCGACATCAGCCACCAGCCCGGCCGGGCCGCCATGCGGACCGACCGGATCATGTTCGTGGGTCAGGGCCCGGACCGGCCGAAGTCAATCACGCGGGGACCATCGCACCCGGGAATGACGTTGTCCGGCATCAGATCGCGATGGACCAGGTCGGACGGGCGGGTCGCGGTCGGCGCGGTGGCGGTGCCAACGGTCGGTCGGTGCGACGCGTTCCCGCAGATCGGGCCACGCTCACGGACGTGCCGCTTCAGGGTCGGGCCCTCGATGAACTCGCTGACCACGTACGGTGGATCCGCATCCACCTCCCGGTTATCGTTCACGTCCCTGCCCGGGTGATGACGCCCTGGCCGCCCGCACCCAGCCGCCCGAGCAGCTGGTAGGGCCTCGCCGTGCGTGGATCATGCGAACTCAGCGGTGTGGTACCCGGCATCCTCGCCCCTGTCAGCCCGGCCATTGTGACTCCACTGAAACCCTTTACGAGCCGCGCCGATGCGACGGACGACACAGGTATGATGTCACGGCTCCACCAGCACGAAAACCACTCACCTTTCGGCGTGTCGTCCGACGACTTCGGCGATTTGGTCGGCGGTAGAGACGGCGCCGCCACCATAGGACCCCCACAACCCGGCCCGGTAATGGCAAGTGCCTCGTCAGCAGCCCGGAACGGGAAATCCGTGTGGCGAATCTTGAGTTCCGGCGCCGGCTGCCCCTGGGCCGACATCAACATCACGATCGCCCGCCGCAGCCTCACCGACGCGGACAGCGTTGTTCCCGACGCATCCGCATGACGTATCCCGAAATCGCGCGGTACTCAGAGCGCCACGACCGCCGCCGTCTCGGCCGGCAGTTCGATCCGGTCCCGCATCACCGTGACCCCCTCCCCCGTGGCCAGCAGCACCCGCCGCGCCACCCCCGGCAGCGTGACCCGCTGCGGCTTCGCGGCCAGGTTCGCCACCACCAGCGTCTCCCCCCGGCGCATCACCAGGAAGTGGTCGCCGTGGCGCGCCTCCACCCGGTTCAGCCGCGGGTCGGACAGATCGGGGCGGCTCTTGCGCAGCGCGATGAGCCGCCGGTGGAAGTCGTACATCTCGCGGTGTTCGGGCTTGTCCAGCTCCGCCCAGTCGAGGCGGGAGCGGACGAACGTCTGCGGGTCCTGCGGGTCCGGGACGTCTCCCTCCGGCCAGCCGTGCGCGGCGAACTCCCGCTTCCGGCCCGTCGCCACCGCCGTCGCCAGCTCGGGCTCGGGGTGGCTGGTGAAGAACTGCCACGGGGTGCTGGCCGCCCACTCCTCCCCCATGAACAGCATCGGCGTGAAGGGTGCGGTGAACAGCAGCGTCGCGCCCACCCGCAGCAGCGCCGGGGAGAGCGTGGCGGAGATCCGGTCTCCGGTGGCCCGGTTGCCGATCTGGTCGTGGTTCTGCAGGTACGCCACGAACCGGTGCCCCGGGGTGCGCTGCCGGTCCACCGGCCGCCCGTGGTGGCGGTTGCGGAAGCTGGACCAGGTGCCGGCGTGGAAGAAGCCGCCGGTGAGCACGTCGGTGAGGCATTCCAGGGAGCCGAAGTCGCCGTAGTAGCCCTGCCGCTCGCCCGTGAGCAGGGTGTGCAGGGCGTGGTGGGCGTCGTCGTTCCACTGGGCGTGCAGGCCGTAGCCGCCGGCCTCCCGTGGGGTGATGAGCCGCGGGTCGTTGAGGTCGGACTCGGCGATCAGCGACAGCGGCCGGCCGAGGTGGGTGGCCAGCGACTCCACCTCCACCGCGACCTCCTCCAGCAGGTGGGTGGCGCGGCTGTCGGGCATGGCGTGCACGGCGTCGAGCCGCAGCCCGTCGACGTGGTAGTCACGCAGCCACATCAGCACGCTGTCGACGATGTAGCGGCGGACGCCGTCGGAGTGCGGGCCGTCGAGGTTGACCGTGCGGCCCCAGGTGTTGCTCTGCTCGGTGAGGTACGGCGCGAACATCGGCGCGTAGGCCCCGGAGGGCCCGAAATGGTTGTAGACGACGTCGAGAATCACCCCCAGACCCTTGGCGTGGGCGGCGTCGACCAGCCGTTTCAGGCCGTCCGGCCCGCCGTAGGGCTGGTGCGGGGCATACCAGCAGACGCCGTCGTAGCCCCAGTTGTGCTCGCCGTTGAAGGCGTTGACCGGGAGCAGCTCGATCATGTCGACGCCGAGGTCGACCAGGTGGTCGAGGCGGCCGATGGCGGCGTCGAAGGTGCCCTCCGGGGTGAAGGTGCCGACGTGCAGCTCGTAGAGGACGCTGCCGGGCAGTTGCCGGCCGGTCCAGGCGTGGTCGGTCCACTCGAACGCCGCGTGGTCGTAGAGCCGGCTCGGCCCGTGCACCCCCGCCGGCTGCCAGGCCGACCGGGGGTCGGGCAGCGCCCGCTCGTCGTCGTCGAGAAGGAAGGCGTAGTCGGTGCCGGGGCCGGTGGCGGGCACCTCGACCCGCCACCAGCCGCCGGGACCGGAACGCATCTCGTGGTCGGCGACGCCGGGCAGGCGCAGCCGGACCCGGGCGGCCTGCGGCGCCCACACCGCGAACTCGGTCATGACGCAGCCTCCACGGACTCGGGGGTGGGAGCCAGCAGCGCGACGGGACAGGTGGCCAGCAGGTCGGCCAGACGGGTCTCCCCGCCACTGTAGACCCGGCCGGTGAACAGGTCGGTCAACTCGTGAACGGGAAGTGACACGACCGTGTGTCGTCCCAGCCGCCGGCGCGGGCCAGGCCGAGCAGCAGCCGGGTGGCGACCGCGCCGCCCCGGCCGAAGGCCACCCGCGTGCCGAGAGGTGGGTGACGCCCAGGTCGGCCAGGTGGTCGGCGAGGCCGGCGGTGGCGTCCAGGTCGACGCCGGGGCGGACCTGCACCCGGCAGGTGGCGCCGACCCGGGGCGCGGCCGGTCGAGGGGTGGTCGACATGTCAGGCCGCCCTCTCCAGCACCACCACGCACCGGTCCGGCACGCCGAGGACGCCACCCGCCTCGACCACGGTGGTCTTCTCCGGTTCCGGTTCCGCCGTGCTGATCACCAGTTCCCAGCGTCGGCCGAACTCGGGCCCGGGCACGGTGAAGTCCAGCGGCGCGTCGTGGGCGTTGAAGCAGAGCAGGAAGGAGCTGTCCAGATGGCGCTGGCCGTACTGGCCGCGCTCGCGGATGCCCTCGCCGTTGACGAACAGCGCGACGGAGCGGCCGAAGTCGTTGCCCCAGTCCTCGCCGGTCATCTCCCGCCCGTCGGGGGTGTACCAGGCCAGGTCGGGCAGGGGCTCGTCGACCAGCCGGGAACGCACCGGCAGGCCCGTGAAGAAGCGGCGGCGGCGGAACACCTGGTGGCGACGGCGGAAGGCGACCAGCTTGCGGGTGAACTCCAACAGGTCGGTGTCGGCGTGCTCCCAGTCGACCCACGCCAGCTCGCTGTCCTGGCAGTACGCGTTGTTGTTGCCGCGCTGGGTGCGGCCCAGCTCGTCGCCGTGGCCGATCATCGGCACGCCCTGGGAGAGCATCAGGGTGGCCAGGAAGTTGCGGCGCTGCCGGGCCCGCAGGGCCAGCACCGCCGGGTCGTCGGTGTCCCCCTCGACCCCGCAGTTCCACGACCGGTTGTGGCTCTCGCCGTCCCGGTTCTCCTCCCCGTTGGCCTCGTTGTGCTTGTCGTCGTACGACACCAGGTCGGTGAGGGTGAACCCGTCGTGGCAGGTGACGAAGTTGATGCTGTGGAACGGTCGACGCCCGTCGTCCTGGTAGAGGTCGGCGGAGCCGGAGATGCGGGACGCGAACTCGGCCAGGGTGGCGGGTTCGCCGCGCCAGAAGTCGCGCACGGTGTCGCGGTACTTGCCGTTCCACTCGGTCCACACCGGCGGGAAGTTGCCGACCTGGTAGCCGCCGGGGCCGACGTCCCACGGCTCGGCGATCAGCTTGACCTGGCTGACCACCGGGTCCTGCTGCACCACCTCGAAGAAGGTGGAGAGGCGGTCGACCTCGTAGAACTCGCGGGCCAGGGTCGCGGCGAGGTCGAAGCGGAAGCCGTCGACGTGCATCTCGGTCACCCAGTAGCGCAGCGAATCCATGATCAGCTGGAGCGAGTGCGGGCTGCGCACGTTGAGGCTGTTGCCGGTGCCGGTGTAGTCGACGTAGTGGCGTCGGTCCTCCTCGCTCAGCCGGTAGTAGCTGGGGTTGTCGACGCCCTTGAAGCTCAGCGTCGGGCCGAGGTGGTTGCCCTCGGCGGTGTGGTTGTAGACGACGTCGAGGATGACCTCGATCCCGGCGGCGTGCAGCGCCTTGACCATGCCCCGGAACTCCTGCACCTGCTGGCCCAGGCGGCCCCACGCAGAGTAGCCGTGGTGCGGGGCGAAGAAGCCGATGGTGTTGTAGCCCCAGTAGTTGCGCAGCCCCAGGTCCGCGAGGCGGTGGTCGTGCACGAACTGGTGCACGGGCATCAGCTCGACGGCGGTCACCCCGAGCGTCGTCAGGTGCTCGATCATCGGCGGGGAGGCCAGGCCGGCGTACGTGCCGCGCAGCTCCTCGGGGATGTCGGGGTGGCGCATGGTCAGGCCGCGCACGTGTGCCTCGTAGATCACCGAGTGGTGGTACGGGGTGCGCGGCGGCTTGTCGTTGCCCCAGTCGAAGTACGGGTTGACCACCACCGACTTCGGCACGAACGGCGCGGAGTCGGTGGTGCTCATCCGCTCCGGGTCGCCGTGCTCGTGGTCGTAGACCGCCGGGTCCCACCGCACGTCGCCGTCGACCGCCTTGGCGTACGGGTCGAGCAGCAGCTTGTGCGGGTTGCAGCGCAGCCCGTTCGCGGGGTCGTACGGCCCGTGCACGCGGTAGCCGTACCGCTGCCCCGGCTCGACACCCGGGATGTACGCGTGCCAGACGTAGGCGTCGACCTCGCGCAGCTCGACGCGCCGTTCCGCCCCGCTCTCCCCCTCGTCGAACAGGCACAGCTCGACCCGCTCGGCCACCTCCGAGAAGATCGCGAAGTTGGTGCCCATCCCGTCGTAGGTGGCCCCCAGGGGATACCGCTCACCCGGCCAGACCTGCATGTCGCTCCTTCGGCCAAAGATCATGAGCGCGCACCGCACCATGAGCGCACCACACGGCGGGGGCCGGGCGGCGCGCGTGCGGGTATTGCCCCGCTGGTTCGGCCACCAATCCACCCGTTCGGCGGATGACCGGAATCCACCCGACCGATACCCGCCGGCGCACACACCGCACGGACCGAGCGCTGCGGTTACGATCTTGCATCCGCACTGGTCGGGGTGTTGATCATCGGACAGACTCGGACCCGGCTGGGATGAGGTCCGAGGGGGACGTACGTGCGGATTCTCTTGGTGGAAGACGACCTACGCGTGGCGTCTGCCCTCACCAAGGCCCTGCGCCGCCGGCGATACGAGGTGGTGCCGGCGCTGACGGCCGCCGAAGCGATCCGGGCCGACCCGGTCGACCTGGTCCTGCTGGACCTCAACCTGCCCGACCGGGACGGTCTGGAGGTGTGCCGGCGGCTACGTCAGGCCGACGAGGACGTCGCCATCATCGCGGTCAGCGCCCGTGCCGAGGAGTACGACCGGGTGGCCGGCCTGCGGGCCGGCGCCGACGACTACGTCGTCAAGCCGTTCTCGATGGTGGAGTTGCAGGCCCGCATCGAGGCGGTGATGCGGCGTACCGTCCGCAGCGCCCGGACCACGAGCCAGTTGCGGGTCGGCACGCTGCGCATCGACGTCAACGCCCGGCGGGTCTGGGTGGGCGACCGGGAGGTCAGCCTGGCCCGCAAGGAGTTCGACCTGCTGGTGGCGCTGGCCCGGCAGGCCGGCGCGGTGGTGCCCCGGGACCGGTTGCAGTTGGACGTCTGGCAGACCACCTGGGGCACCCGGCACAACCTCGACGTGCACGTCGCGGCCCTGCGGGGCAAGCTCGACGACGCCGGCCTGGTCGAGACGGTCCGCGGCGTCGGCTACCGGCTGCGCGGGGGATGACGACGGCCGGTGAGCGACCGGGGTGCCCGCGACCACCCGCCGGTGACCAGGTCGGAAACCTCAGATGATCCTCAAGAAACATCGGGTGTGGGCCAACGGTGGGCCGAGTGCGGGTGTGCTGGGCGCACCCCACCATCCTCCTGTTTGGAGATCCCTCTTGAGATACAGACGGACAACGGCCGGTGTGTTCTCCGCCCTGCTCGCCGCCACCCTCGTGGCGACGGCGGTGCCGGGACAGGCGCACGGGCAGCCGAGCGCGGCCCTGCAGCAGGCGGAGCCGAACCAGGTGCAGGGCCTCACGGTCGTGCAGGGCGACGGGTACGCCACGCTGGCGTGGACCCGGGTAGAAGGGGCCACCGACTACCAGATCGAGCGGACCCCGCTGGCCGGGGACGGCACGCTGGGCACGCCGGTGATCGTCGGTGTCTGGCGCCCGAACCGCCAGGTCAACAACACCGCGCCGACCTTCGCCGACGCCGGCTTCGTGCCGGGCAACGGCTTCCAGTGGCGGGTCCGGGCCCGGTTCGGCACCGAGGCCCAGCCCTACTCGGCGCCGGTCAGCGGCACCACCAGGGCCCACTGGGGCGACCCGGCCGTCCCGGGTGAGAACCTGCGCACCCAGTGGGAGGACACGCTGGGCGCCCAGTACACCAGCGACGTCAACGAGTACGCGTACACCGCCGCGATCGACAAGGCCAGCGACCGCGTTCGCGTGGTGGAGATCGGCCGCACCGTCCAGGACCGGCCGATCAACATGCTGGTCATCGGCTACCCCAAGCCGCCGGCGACGCCGGAGGCCGTGGCCGCGACCAACCCCCTGATGGTCAACTGCAACGTGCACGGCAACGAGCCGGGCGACCGCGAGGCCTGCCTGATCATGGCCCGGCAGTTGGCCTTCACCAAGGACAGCAAAACCCTCGACCTGCTGTCGAAGACCACCATGCTGATCGTGCCGACGCTCAACGGCGACGGGCGGGCCGCCAACACCCGGGGCAACTCCACCGGTCAGGACCTGAACCGGGACCACTCGCTGATCCGCCAGCCGGAGACCCACGCCCTCGCCGAGATGGTCCGCGACTACCGGCCGGTCGCCGGCTACGACGGCCACGAGTACGGCAACACCAACGCCGGTGACCTGCCGATGCTGCCGCCCCGGCACCAGAACGTGGCGCAGGGAATCTTCGACGAGTCGCAGGACATGATCGAAGGTCACATGTACGCCCAGGGCGCCCAGGACGGCTGGTGGGCGTGCCCGTACGGCTGCACCTCCAACGCCACGGTGGGTCTGAGCGAAGAGACCATCCTGCGTAACACCCTCGGCCTGAAGAACGTCGTCAACTCCCTGCTGGAGCTGCGCAGCTCCGGTGGCCCGACGCGGCCCGACGAGAGCAACACCGCGAACAACCGCCGGCGCAAGACGTACTCCGCGCTGTGGACGTTCAACGAGTTCTTCAGGTACCACGGCGCCAACGTCAAGGACATCACCAAGGCCCGCGCCGAGGCGATCACGTTCCAGTCCGCCAACGAGGGACGGATCGTGTTCCGGGGCTCCCGGAAGATCGAGGCCTACCCCGCCCCGCACCCGGGTGAGGCCCCGCCGCCCGTGGACGCCCCCACCCCGGAGCGGATCCTCGAGCAGGCGCCGTGCGCGTACCGGCTGACCGAGGAGCAGTACCACGGTGAGCGTACCGACGGTCCGACCGGCAAGCGCACCACGGCGGCCCAGCGCATCGCCGCGCACGGCTGGAAGGTGATCAAGGTCGCCGACGGCTACCTGGTTCCGCTGTCCCAGCCGCAGCGGGGCCTGATCCCGCTGCTGCTCGACGAGCAGGCCGTCGAGGGCCTGGTCGCCGGCGAGCGGATCGCCCCCACCCTGACCGGCACCCACAACGGCACGCTGGTCGTCTCCGGCGTCGCTTGCCTGGACGGGGCCACCGTCCGGGGTTCGATCCAGGTGCGGCCCGGCGCCACGCTGATCGTCAACGGCAGCTCGATCAACGGTCCGGTGAACGCCACCAGCGCCGCCGGGGTCGTCATGACCGACAGCACGGTCGAGGGTCCGGTGCGCGCCACCGGCACCAACGGCCCGGTCGTCCTGGTCGGCAACGAGGTGACCGGGCCGGTCAGCGTGACCGGCAGCACGGGCGTGGCCCCGCTGGTGGCCGGCAACACCGTCGACGGTCCGCTGGCCTGCACCGGCAACTCCCCGGAGCCGATGAACATGGAGGTCAGCAACTCCGTACGGGGTCCGAACGTCGGCCAGTGCGCGCTTCTGTGACCTGCTGAGTTCCGCCCGAACGTGGTGCCGGCAGGCCTCCCGCCGACCTGCCGGCACCACCCGTACCCGTTCCGAAGTGGAGAAGACCGTGCCCGACACCCTCACCCCGGGGCCGCGCTCCGGCAACCGGTCCCGGGTCGCCCGCCGCCGGCGGGCGGTGGCCGGGGCCGCTCTGGCCCTCCTGGTCGCGGTGACCGGGTGCACCAGTTCGCAGGAGAAGAGGTCCGCCGCGACGGACCGCACCGGCGACGCCACACCGGTCGCGGTGACCGGACCGCTGTGCGACGTGCTGCCCTCGGGGACCGAGCCGGGTAGTCCGGGCTCGCTGGTGGGCCAGTCGCCCGACCGGGCCCTCACCTGGATTCCCGTGCTCACCACGTTCGAGGCGGCGGTCCGGGCCACCGGGATGGCCGAGGAGTTGTCCGCCGCCGGTGGGCTGACCATCCTCGCCCCGACCGACGACGCCTTCCGGGCCAAGTTCTCCACCGCCAACCTGGACCACCTGCTGCTCAAGGACACCGACACGCTGCGGGGGTTGCTGAAGGAGCACCTGGTCGGTGGGGCACGCTCGGCCGCCGAACTGGTGGCCGCCGGCTCCGTCACCACCCTCGCGGGCACCACCCTCGCCGTCACCGCGGCCGGACCGGGGGCCCGGCTGGCCGACCGGGCCGAAACGGTCTGCGCGGACTACCGGGCCGCCGGCGCCCGGATCCACGTGATCAACAAGGTGCTCGGAAGCCTGCCGGACACCGCCCGCGAGGAGGACGACTACCACTGAGTGGCCCGACGGCTCCCCAGCCGGCCCACGACACCGGCCGCCGGCCCCCGCACCCGGGGGTCGGCGGCCGGTGTCGTCGGTGGCGCCCGCGTCGACGCTCGCCGCACGGGCTCGGCCACCCCTCCGCCCTTCGACGGTTGCTCGTCCACCCTTCGGTGGCGACCCGGAATCCACCCGACTGATACGGGTCGGAGTTGCGGTGTCCTCCGTCACCTTGGCCCTTTTCGAGATGCGGGATCGACCGCGATGCCCTTTGCTTGTTCGGGGGCGCGCACGCGCGTCGCCACTCGGCCGTTCGGCCATCCCACCCAGTTCCGCCGCCACCGCTGCCGGCGCGCACCATCATGCATGGACGGAGATTGATGTGACGACCCTGCGGGTCGGCGAGCAGCCCACCACCTCCCCGGGTCGGGTCCACCGGCCCACCCTCACCTCCCGGCCCCAGGTCCCGGCGCACGCCGGGCCGGGCACGCCCCCGCAGACCCGCCGCATCCTGATGCTCTCCTGGGAGTACCCGCCCGTGCTCGTGGGCGGGCTCGGCCGGCACGTGCACGCCCTGTCGGTGGCCCTGGCCGCCGCCGGGCACGAGGTCACCGTCGTCACCCGGCACGCCGACGGCGCGCCCCTGGAGGAGTACGCCGACGGCGTCCGCATCCTGCGCGCCGCCGAGGACCCGGTGACCTTCCCGCTGGCCACCTCCTCCCTGCTCGCCTGGACGATGGCGTTCAACCACACGCTGACCCGGACGGCTCTGCGCGCCGCCGAGGCCGGCTCGTACGACGTCATCCACGCCCACGACTGGCTCGTCGCGCACACCGCGATGACCCTGCGCGAGCACCTGGACATCCCGCTGGTCAGCACCATCCACGCCACCGAGGCCGGCCGGCACCAGGGCTGGCTGCCGGAGGAGATGAACCGCACCATCCACGGCGTCGAGCACTGGCTGGCCGGCGAGTCCGGACGGGTGATCGTCTGCTCCGGCTACATGCGCGACGAGGTGACCGGGCTGTTCGGCGTGCCGGCCGGCCGGGTCGACGTGGTGCCCAACGGCGTGGAGCCGCACCGCTGGCGGGCGCCGGCGGCCGCGGTGGCACAGGCCCGCGCCCGGTTCGCCGGGGACGGCCCACTGGTCACCTTCGCCGGCCGGCTGGTCTACGAGAAGGGCGTACAGCACCTGATCGCCGGGCTCCCCCGGCTGCGCGAGCGGCACCCCGGGCTGCGCGCGGTCATCGTCGGCGACGGCCCGTACCGCGGCGAACTGGAGGCCGAGGTGCACCGTCTCGGCCTGGCCGGCACGGTCAGCCTCCCGGGCTTCCTCGGCGGCACCGACCTGCCCGCGGTGATGGCCGCGTCGGACTGCTTCGCGGTGCCGAGCATCTACGAGCCGTTCGGCATGGTGGCCCTGGAGGGCGCCGCCGCCGGCGCGCCCCTGGCGGTCGCCGCGACCGGCGGACTGGCCGAGATCGTCGAGCCGGGCGTCACCGGGATGACCTTCCGGCCGCACGACCCGGACGGGCTGACCGACGCCGTGCACGCCCTGCTGTCGGACCGGGAGCGGGCCCGCGAGCTGGCCCGCCGTGCCCACGCCATGGTCCGCGAGCGGTACGGCTGGACGGCGATCGCGCACCGCACGGCCGCCGCCTACGCCGCGGCGATCGCCACGGCGCCGGCATTCACCGCCGAGCGGGCCGCCGAACGGATGGCCCGTGGCCGCGCCCTGCCGGCCGTCGCGGAGGGCAACCTGCTGGCCGCCGCCGGCCTGCGCTGACCGGCGAGGCCCGGCCGGCGCCCGCCGCACGGAGCCGCCTCCGCCGCCTCCCGCAGTGGGCCTGACCGGCACGCCCCGCCCCTCCCCACAGCGCGACAGGCCGCCGAACCCTCGCGGGGTCGGCGGCCTGTGTACGGTGCGCGGCGGAGGTCAGCGCTCCGAGAACGGGGCGTACGCCCGCTCCGGGGAGCCGGTGTAGATCTGCCGCGGGCGACCGATCTTGGTCTCCGGGTCGTTGATCATCTCGCGCCACTGGGCGATCCAGCCGGGGAGCCGGCCCAGCGCGAAGAGCACCGTGAACATCTTGGTCGGGAAGCCCATGGCCTTGTAGATCAGGCCGGTGTAGAAGTCCACGTTCGGGTAGAGCTTGCGGGACACGAAGAAGTCGTCGGCCAGCGCGATCTCCTCGAGCTGCATCGCGATGTCCAGCAGCGGGTCCGGCTTGGCCATCCGGCCGAGCACGTCCTGGGCCGCCTTCTTCACGATCGCCGCGCGCGGGTCGTAGTTCTTGTAGACCCGGTGGCCGAAGCCCATCAGCTTCACGCCGTCCTGCTTGTCCTTCACCTTGCGGACGAAGGACCCGACGTCGCCGCCGTCGGCCTGGATCTTCTCCAGCATCTCCAGCACGGCCTGGTTGGCGCCGCCGTGCAGCGGGCCGAAGAGCGCGTTCACGCCGGCCGAGACCGAGGCGAAGAGGTTGGCGTTGCTGGAGCCGACCAGCCGCACGGTCGAGGTGGAGCAGTTCTGCTCGTGGTCGGCGTGCAGGATGAACAGCATGTCCAGCACCTTGGCCATGACCGGGTCGACCTCGTACGGCTCCGCCGGCACGCCGAAGGTCATCCGCAGGAAGTTCTCCACGTAGCCCAGCGAGTTGTCCGGGTACAGCAGCGGCTGGCCGATCGACTTCTTGTAGGCGTACGAGGCGATGGTGGGGACCTTCGCCATCAGCCGGACCGTGGACATCTCGACGTGCGAGGAGTCGAACGGGTCCAGGCTGTCCTGGTAGAAGGTCGAGATGGCGCTCACGGCCGAGGAGAGCACCGCCATCGGGTGCGCGTCGCGCGGAAAGCCGTCGAAGAAGCGGCGCATCTCCTCGTGCAGCAGGGAGTGCCGCCGGATCCGCTCGGTGAACTCGGTCAGCTGCTGCTGGCTCGGCAGCTCACCGTAGATCAGCAGGTACGAGACCTCCAGGAACGAGGACTTCTCCGCGAGCTGCTCGATCGGGTACCCGCGGTAACGCAGGATCCCCGCGTCGCCGTCGATGTAGGTGATCGCGGACGAGCAGGCCGCGGTGTTGACGAAACCAGGGTCGTACGTCGTCATCCCGGTTTCCTTGAGCAGCTTGCCCACCCCGATGCCGGCGGGGCCCTCGACCGCGGATTGCACCGGCATCGAAAGCTGCCCACCGGGGTGATCGAGCTTGACTTCCGTCATGTGGTCCCTCGCTTCGCCGGCAGATCTGCATTGAATTGCCTTCGCTTTTACCGTAATCACGGTCGCGGGGATACCGCCCGCCGTGGTTCGGCGGTGAGGTCTGCGTCACCCGATTCCCGACCAGCGGGCCGGGAAACCCCGTCCATTTCGGGCACGGCGGGGCCGCCCGTGCCCGCGTGGGCATGGGAACGCTACCGGCCGGCCGCCCGTCACAGGCGGGCAGGGCGCGCGCCGCGGTGGGCGGGCCGCAGCGCCTCAGGACAGGTCGAGGCGGCGCAGCGTCCCGTCGGCGGCGACGCGGTAGACGTCCAGCCGGTTCGCCCCGGCGTGGAAGAGCCGGTCGTCGGTGACCAGGGCGGCGAAGCGGCGACCGCCGGCGTCCCGGGGGACCACCGGCACGACGGCGCCGACCCGGCCGTTGACGGCGACCGCCAGCAGGGTGCCGGAGGGCACCCCGTCCGGCACGTCGCCCCAGACCGCCGCCGGCAGCCGGCCGGTGTCCGGGTCGACGGCCCGGAACCCGGACAGGCCGGCGACGTGGGCGGTGCCGCCGTTCGGACGGTCGCCGACAGCGGTGCCCACGAGCGGGTGGGGCGCGGGCGGCGCGGGCGGGGTCGGCACGCCGCCGGGGATGGGCGTCGGTTCCCCGGGGCGGTCGTAGAAGACCTTGCCCGTCTCGGCGCGCGGGGCCTCGCGGGCGGACCGGCCGTCGACCCGCCACGGCAGCCGGATGGCGGCCTCGTCGGCGATGGTGGGCAGCAGGTCGACGTGCTGCCAGTTCCGGTCGTCGACCCGCCCGGCGCGCTGTCCGGGGGTCTTGACGAACATCGGCACCCAGGCGACCTCGTCCGGGGCGGCCCGGATGGCGTCCATCCCGCGCCCCTGGGCGCCCTTGGTGAAGCTGACCCCGTGGTCGGCGGTGACCACCAGCAGGGCCTCGTCGTAGAGGCCGCGCTCCCGCAGGGTCCGCAGGGTCTCCCCGATCAGCCGGTCGGTGTAGCCGAGCTGCGCGAGGTGACGCCGGCGGGCCAGCTCCACCCAGCCGTCGCCGTCGTTCGGCAGGTCCTCCGGGGCGTCGTAGCGCGACCCGGACGGCAGGTACGCCCACGGGGAGTGCGGCATCAGCAGGTGCAGGAAGTGCAGCGTGGGCCGGGACGCCGGCCGCAGTCCGGCCAAAAAACTGGTGAACCGGGCCGGCTGGTTGGCGTTCAGGCTGTCCCAGCGGAACTTCGGGTCCGCCGGCACCGGCTCGGCGTCGTCGATGCCCGCCTCGGCCCGGGTGCGCTCCCGGTAGGAGTCCTCCGGGTCGACCCGGCTGTCCACGGGGCCGGCGAGGCGGCGCAGCAGCCCGCCGGTCTCCCGGACGAGCACACCCATCCCCTGCTCGGGCGTGACCGGCGACTCGCACCGGCTGGGCGGGCAGAGCCGGGTGATGCTCTCCTCGGCGCGGATGTCGTACAGGCCGCCGAAGGCGGTGAAGAGGTTGTCCGGGTACTGCGAGTAGTGCGGCGCCGCCGCGCGCTGCGGGTACCGACCGGTGAGCATCGCCGGCAACGCGTACGGCGTCCAGCCCGCGACGCCGGTGGCGTTGCGGTACCAGGTGGAGCCGGCGGCCAACTCGGCGAAGTGCGGGTACCGGGTGGCGTCGACCCGCCCGTCCGGTCCGAGCAGGGAGACCAGCGGCAGCTCGTCGAGGACCAGTACCACGACCGGCGGGTGGTTGCCGGGCCCGGCCGCCCCGGCCGCGCCGCCCTCGCCGCGGGGCAGCACCACCGTGGAGGTGGGCGAGGCGAACAGGAACAGCCCCACGAACAGCACCGGGCCGGCGGCGGCCAGCCGCAGCACCCGCCCGGGCGCGCGCCACCGCCGGTGCGCGACCGCCCCGGCGGCGCCGGCCACCGCCGCCACCAGCAGCAGCGGTACGCCCCGCAGCGGCGTGCCGTGCCGGCCGACCTGCACGGCCAGGGCGGCGAGCAGCAGCCCGACCAGCAGGGTGTGCGTCACCGAGCGGGCCGCCCGCCCGGCCAGCCGGGACAGCGCGCCGAGCAGCGCCACGGCCGCCGTGGGCGCCAGGACGACCAGTGCGAGCAGCAGCAGGATCTCGCGCCGGTCCGCCCGGTGGAACAGGAAGAAGTCCGGGCTGCGGCCGAGGACGTCCAGCAGCGGCTGGGTCACGACGAGGCCGACGAGGGCGGCGACCTCCGCCAGCCGGCCGAGTTCCGCCCGCCGGCCCGGCGACCGGCCGGCCGGCCCGGACGCCGGCGGCGGGTCGGCCGGGGCGGCGTGGTCCGCCGGGCACGCCGGCTCAGCCACCCACGACCGCCGCGTAGAGGGTCCGGGTTCCCGAGGGCAGGTCGAGACGGCGCGCGATCCGGCACCGGGTTCCCAGCAGCCGTTCGAACTCGGCGCGCCGGTAGTCCGGGAAGAGCCCATCGGGCTTGTTGGCCAGCAGCCGGCGGGCCATCGGGTCCTCGGGGTGGACGAACTCCACCACGATCCGGGCGCCGGGGGCGGCGAGGCCGACGAGCCAGTCCAGCACCTCGCTCAGCGGCACGTTGCGCCCGATCGCCAGGTGGTGCACCACGGCCAGGGCGAGCACCACGTCCGCCCGGGCGCGGCCGGCGAACGAGGCCCGCTCGACGCCCCGCCAGCCGCCGCCGGGGGACGGGTCGGCGAGGTCCATCACCAGCGGCAGGATCCGCCGCTCGCCCTCGTCGCGCAGCGCCCGGTAGAGCCCGTCCACGACGGCCGGGTCCTGCTCCACCGCGACGACGTAGTCGGCCAGCCGGGCGGCGAGCCGGGCGTACCGGCCGTCGTTGGCGCCGAGGTCGAGCGCCAGGCGGGGACGCGGCGGGTCGGTCAGCGCCTCGGCGACGAAGCGTTCCTTCGCGGCCCGGTCGTCGGCCGTGTACGCGCAGGTGCGCTGGTAGTCGACCCAGTGGCTGGCGGCCGGGCGGTGCTCCAGCCGGCGGACGAGCTTCTCGATCCCGCGTACGGTGGCCAGCGCCAGCTCCCGGGAGTAGCCGGCCGCCCGTAGCTGCGACCGGACGTCGGCGGTGCTGGCTCGGGCGTTGCGGCGCTGCATCGCGTCGTGCAGGTGCACGTGGGTGAGCACGCCGGGCAGCAGCCGGCGCGTCCCGCCGAACAGCCGGCGCATCTGGTCGGGCTCGATCCCGTCGACCCTGGCGCGCAGCCACGGCTGGAAGTCCAGCCCGAGGTGGGCGCCGAGCAGCAGCGGGTAGAGCAGGGTCTGGCAGAACTGCCGGTAGCCGGCCCAGGGCTCGCCGTCGCGCGCCGGGGTGAACGAGCCGACGTCGATGAAGACCGGCTCCGCCCCCCGCCACTGGAGGTTGTACGCCGAGCCGTCCTTGGTGGTGAACCCGGCCGGCAGCGCCGCCCGCAGGATCTCCAGGTGCAGCAGCGCCGCGTCCCGCAGCATGGCGAAGGACCACTCGTACGGGTGCGAGACGAACGGGATGCGCTCGTGGCGGAGCACGGCCGCCCACCGGGCGGCCGTGGGCACCCGCGCCGGCTCGACCGGCTCGGTGCCGCAGACCTTGCCGGCGGCGAGCAGCGGCGGGAAGAACTCGGCGGCGGCCAGTGCGCGCCACTCCTGGGCGGCCCGCTCGTCCAGCCCGCGCAGCACGTCGTCGCCGAGGTGGAAGACCCGGTTGGCCGGGTCGCGGAACGACCCGGGCTCGGCGCGTATGCCGGTGTGGGGGGTCACCATCGCCGGGTCAGCGGTGGTCGGTGGGCTGGCGGCGGAAGCGGTCGACCAGCCGCCGCCAGTAGAGCTTGGCCGCCACCGCGGCGCCGGCCACCCCGCCGACCACCGCCTGCACGATCAGGCTGCCGGACCCCGCGTCCAGGTAGGCCAGGTGTTCCACCGACCGCTCCTTCCCTCGCCGTCTCGACCGCCGGCGCGCCCGGTCGCACCCTATGAGGGATTTGGCCGGAAAGCCGGACTTGTCTCACACCGTACGCCGATCGTCCACGCCGTGAAGGCCACACCGGACACTCCACCCGGCGTCCGTTTCGTTCAAGACACCCGCCCGGGGCCGCCCCTACCGTGGCAGCCATGGCACCCACACTGGATCTCATCGGCATGGTCGCCAGCGACCTGCCACGCTCGCTCGCCTTCTACCGCCGGCTCGGCCTCGACATCCCGGCCGGGGCCGACGCCGAGCCGCACGTGGAGGTCACCCTGCCGGGGGGCCTCCGGCTGGCCTGGGACACCGCCGACACCGTCCGCTCCTTCGACCCGGACTGGAAGCCCGGGGGCGGCGGCGGGGCCGGGCTCGCGTTCCGGTGCGCCGACCCGGCCGAGGTGGACCGGCTCTACGCCGAACTGGTGGCCGAGGGCCACCCGGGCCACCTGCCCCCGTGGGACGCCTACTGGGGCCAGCGGTACGCGGTGGTACTCGACCCGGACGGCAACGGCGTGGACCTGTTCGCCCCGCTCGCACAGGGGTGAGCGCGGTCCGCCCGCGCAGGCCGGACCGGCCCGCCCTCGCAGGGCCGGACCGCGGGGCTGGACCGGGTTCCTCAGCGCGACAGCAGGACGGTCGGCGGCACCCCGGCCAGGTCCCGCACGTCGCGGGTGAGGTGGGCCTGGTCGGCGTACCCGCAGCGGGCCGCCACCTCGGCCAGCGGGGTGCCGGCGCGGGCCAGCGCCAGGGCGCGCCCCATCCGCAGGATCCGGGCCAGGGTCTTCGGGCCGTACCCGAACAGGTGCCGGCTGCGGCGATGCAGGGCGCGCGGGTCGAGGCCGACCTCGGCGGCGGCCGCCGCCACGGTCGCGCCGGCGGCCAGCGCGGCGGCGACCCGGACGCCGAGCGGGTCCTGGCCCCCGGCCGCCCGCAGCCGCGCCACGGCGATCTCCGTCAGCACGGCGGCCGGGGCGGCCTCGGCCCGCTCGGCCAGCCGGTCGACGTCGCGGTCGCCCCACAGGTCGGCCAGGGGGACCCGTCGGTCGCGCAGCTCGACGGCGGGCACGCCGAGCACCGCCGGGCCGACGCCCGGCGGCAGCCGCAGCCCCACCCAGCGCCGCGCCGGCCCGCCGCCGCTCAGGTGCGCGGTGCGGTCCGGCCCGGCCACCAGCAGGCCGCCACGGCTCGTCCAGAGCAGGTCGACGCAGCCGTCGGGGAGCACCCGGGTCGGCGCGGCACCCGCCCGCGTCGTGCTGGTCCAGAGCACCGCGCCGGCAAACCCGGCGGGACGTTCCCGGTACATGCCGCCCAGCCTGCCACGACCCGACTAGCCTTCCGGGTGTGCGATGGTCGGTGCTGGACGCTCCGCTCGACTCCTCCGGCCGCGGCCGGGGCGAGCGGCGGGCGCCCGCGGCGCTGCGGTCGGCGGGGCTGCTGGGCCGGCTGGGCGCCGCGGACGCCGGCGCGGTCGACGCCGGAATCGCCGATCCCGTCCGCGACCCGGAGACCGGCGTGATCGGCGTCGAACACCTGCGGCGGGCCACCCGGGCGATCGCCGCCCGGGTGACGGAGCTGCTCGACGCGGGGCACAGCCCTCTCGTGCTCGGGGGCGACTGCGCGATCCTGCCGGGCACGCTGCTGGGGCTGCCGGCCGGCTTCGACCTGTGGTTCCTCGACGCCCACCTCGACTTCGAGGACGGGCGCACCTCGCCCACCGGCGAGGCGGCGGACATGGACCTGTCGATCGTCACCGACCACGGTCCGGCCGGCGTCCTCGACCGGGAGGGGCCGCTGGTCGACCCCGACCAGGTGCACGTGCTCGGTCACCGCCCGCGCGACCCGGACATCGGGGACGGCCTGGAGGCCGTCCGGGTCGACCCCGCCGTGCACCTGGTGCCCGCCGACGGGCTGCGCGGGCCCGACGCGGCGGCGGTGGGCCGGGACCTGGCCACCGGCACCACGCCGGCCTGGCTGCACCTCGATCTCGACGTGCTCGACCCGGTCGTGCTGCCGGCGGTCAGCTACCCCGAGCCGGGCGGCCTGGACTGGGCCGACCTCACGGCGCTGGTCGGGCCGCTGGTGCGCTCGGGCCGGCTGATCGGGATGAGCGTCACGGACTTCAACGCCGACGAGGACCCCGACGGGCGGCACGCGGAGCGGATCGCGGCCGTCCTCGCCGACCTGCTGGCCGACTGACCGGGGACCGGCGCTACGTCCCGGTCGCGACGTGCGGCAGGCGGACGGTGAACACCGTCCGGCCCGGCCGGCTGTCCATCCCGACCGTGCCGCCGTGGGCCTCCACGACGGCGGCCACGATGGCCAGGCCCAGGCCGGTGCTGCCGTGCGCCCGGGAGCGGGAGCCGTCGCCCCGCGAGAAGCGTTCGAACACCCGGTCCCGCAGCTCCGCCGGCACGCCCGGACCGTCGTCGGCGACGCTGAGCACGGCGGCGTCCCCCGCCACCCGCAGGGCGGTGGTGACGGTGCTCCCCGGCGGGGTGTGCACCCGGGCGTTGGCCAGCAGGTTCGCCAGCACCTGGTGCAGCCGGGCCGGGTCGCCGGTGACCCGGATGAGGGCGTCGGGCAGGTCGAGCTGCCAGCGGTGCTCCGGTCCGGCGACGCGGGCGTCGCTGACCGCGTCCACCACCAGCGCGGGGAGGTCCACCGGCCCGACCACGAGCGGGCGGCCCGAATCCAGCCGGGCCAGCAGCAGCAGGTCGTCGACGAGGCTGGTCATCCGGGCGCTCTCCGACTCGACCCGGCGCAGCGCGTGGGCCACGTCGGGCGGCACGCCCTCCCGGCCACGCCGGGCGAGTTCGGCGTACCCGCGGATGGCGGCCAGCGGGGTGCGCAGCGACAGGCCGGCCAGCCGGCCGCGGAGCCGGGCGGCGGGCCGGGGACGGAGCCGTACGGCGGGCCCCTCAGTCCGCCGGGCGGAGGACATAACCCGCGCCGCGCAGCGTGTGGATCATCGGCTTCCGGCCGGCGTCGATCTTCTTCCGCAGGTACGAGATGTAGAGCTCGACCACGTTGGCCTGACCGCCGAAGTCGTAGTTCCAGACCCGGTCGAGGATCTGCGCCTTGCTCAGCACGCGGCGCGGGTTGCGCATGAGGTAGCGCAGCAGTTCGAACTCGGTGGCGGTGAGCGTGATCGACTCGCCGTCGCGGCGCACCTCGTGGCTGTCCTCGTCCAGACTGAGGTCGCCGACCGTGAGCACCGCGTCCGTACGGGCGGCGACGGCGAAGCCCGACCGGCGCAGCAGC
This sequence comes from Micromonospora sp. NPDC048040, assembly GCF_055587185.1. Lineage (NCBI taxonomy): Bacteria > Bacillati > Actinomycetota > Actinomycetes > Micromonosporales > Micromonosporaceae > Micromonospora > Micromonospora sp. NPDC048040. Next base: position 63,107 of record NZ_JBVJGT010000026.1, read on the forward strand.
GCCCGCAGCCGGGCGATCACCTCCTCCAGGCTGAACGGCTGGTCACGTAGTCGTCGCCGCCGACGGTCAGGCCGGCGATCCGCTCCTCCACCGCGTCCCGGGCGGTCAGGAACAGCACCGGCACCGTCGGGGCGTGCTCGCGCAGCCGGCGCAGCACCTGGAAACCGTCCAGGTCCGGCAGCATCACGTCGAGCACCACGGCGTCCGGCCGGAACTGCCGCCCCGCGCTCAGCGCCGACATCCCGTCCCCCGCCGTACGCACCTGCCAGCCCTCGTAGCGCAGCGCCATCGACAGCAGGTCGGCCAGGGTCGGCTCGTCGTCGACCACCAGCACCCGGACGGACTCGCCGTCCGGGCGACGCAGCTCCACGCGGCCCGCTCCGGCCGGCCCCTCGGTCATCATGGTCCCCATCGTGGACCGGCCGGCTGTGCCCGCCTTGTGCACCACCTGTGTGCCCGCTGTGCGCGGCGGTCACCGCCGGTCGGCCGCCCCGCGGGCGGGGCGTGTCATTCCGTCATGCCCACGGGATAGGTGTGCACGAAGCGCATCGTCCACGTGCCGCCGCCGGCGGCGTGCTCGCGCTCGTAGAGGTGGTCCGGCCCGCCGCCGCCGGCCGCCTCCACCCCGTCGGGATGGCGCAGGACCCAGCGCGCCGGCGGGGACCCGTCGGGCCCGGCGGGAAGCGCCCGGACGAGGTCGTGGGCCGGCCCGCCGACGAAGCGTACGGTCACCTCGCCCATCCGCGCACCTCCGGTCCGGGCCGACAGCGGCCTCGGCTCGCAAGCTACCGCAGCGCGGGTTGCCCCCGCCCGGAACCGGCTGCGGTTTGCCCTGATCGGAGGCCGGGTAACGGCAGCGAAGGCGACACGGCGGACGCCCGGGGACGGGCGGTGGCGGCAGACGAGGAGCGGTCGATGAGGACGCTGGGCGGGCGGTACCGGCTCGAACAGCGCATCGGCATCGGCGGCATGTCCGAGGTCTGGCGGGCCCACGACGCGGTGCTCGACCGGCCGGTGGCGGTGAAGGTGATGTCCCCCGGGCAGGAGGAACCGGACACCTCGCTGGAGCGGATCCGCGCCGAGGCGCGCTCCGCGGCCCGGCTGGTGCACCCGAACGTGGCCAGCGTGCACGACTTCGGCACCTGCGCGACGCCGCCCGGCGGCCAGGTGCCCTACATCGTCATGGAGCTGGCCGAGGGCGAGACGCTCGCGGCGCACCTGCGGGCCGGGCCGCTGGACTGGCGCATCGCCGTCCGGGTCTGCGCCGAGATCAGCGCCGCCCTCGCCGCGGCCCACGCGCACGGCATCGTGCACCGCGACGTCAAGCCGGCCAACGTCATCCTGACCCCGGCCGGCGTCAAGGTGCTCGACTTCGGCATCGCCACCCCCTCGGGCACCCCGGACCGGTCGCCGGAGGGGATCGTGGTGGGCACGCCGGCGTACCTGGCGCCCGAGCAGTTGGAGCGGGCGCCCGCCACCCCGGCCGCCGACATGTACGCCCTCGGCGTGCTGCTCTACTACTGCCTCACCGGGCGGCTGCCGTACCAGGCGGGCACGACGACGCAGCTGTTCGGCGTGCGGCGGCGGCAACCCCCGCAGCCGCTGCCCGAGATCGACGGGCTGCCCCCGGAGGTGGCCGACCTGTGCGCACGCTGCCTGGCCGACGACCCGGCCGACCGGCCGACCAGCCTGGTGGCCGCGCTGGTGCTGGCCGAGGCGGTGGACGCCCGGGTGTACGTGCCGATGCGGCAGCCGGTGGCGCCCCGGCAGCGCGGCGGCCAGGTGTCCCCGTGGACGGAACGCGCGGCGGCCGAGGTGACCGAGGCGGCGGCCGTCCCCGACCGGTCCACCCACGCCGGCTGAGCCGTCCGGGTGCGGCCGCCTGCCGCGCCGGCCGGGCCGTCCGGGGCCGCCACCCCTGGGCGGGCGGGGGGCCGTCCGGCGCGCCCGCGTCGCACCGGGCCGGGCCGTCCGTCCGCCGGCGCCGGCCGCCGTCACGCCCGTAGTCCCGGCCACCACCTGCGGTTTCACGGCTCGGGGGCCGGGTAGCCGGGCGGGTGAGTGAACGGGAGGAACGCGATGCCGGAATCGAGCTCCTGGCTGAACGAGACGGCCACCGCGACCGCCGAGGGCGGCCACGTACGCACCGACGACGGGGGGCTCTCCACGGCCCTCGCGTCCCCGCTGGCGCCGCACTGCTCGGGCCTGACCCCGGAGCAGCTGCTCGCCGCCGCCTTCGCGTCCTGCCTGCACCATGCGGCGGTGGAGGCAGCCGGTGAGATCACCGACGAGGCGCACACCGTGCAGGTGCGGGCGGAGGCGAAGCTCGGGCGCGACGACGACGGCCGGTATCGGGCCGACGTGCACGCCTCCATCTCGTCGGCCGGGCTCACCCGCCAGCAACTGGCCGAGCTCGTCGAGCACGCCGACCGGCTGTGGCCGTTCTCCAGCGGCGACGCCAGCCGGCACCGGCTCACCGTCACGCCCGCGGAGAACGGCCGGCACTGACCTCACCGTCGCCCGGGCGAACCAGACCGCGGGGTCACCGGCGCGTCATGGGCCCCGGCGGCCCGTGTCGGGCGCGCGGCGACCGAGGCCGCCGCTGGCCCGTCCCGGCCGACGTACGGGTCGCCCTCGCAGTCGACCGACGGCGGCCCGAACGGGTGACTGCCGCATCGGTCCTTCTACTGAGGGCGAGCCGACGCCGCAACCTGTGCCCCAAGATCGACTCTTCGCCCCTTTCCTGCGCCTTTACCGGACATAAGCGAAAAACCCGACAGGCGAGCAACACGGGCTTGGTGACGGGCCGGGCGTAATGGGGAGGCGGATCACCGCAAATTGTGGCGCATGCCACCAACCAGGCCGATGGCAACCGGCGCTCGCCTTTCTAGCCTCGGCGGGTGAGTCCCGACGACCCCCTCGACCAGAAGCTGACCCAGGATCGACCAGCCACCGCTGCGGCCGATCCCGCCTCAACCGAACGGACGATCGGCCGTCATCGCGCCCCGGAGCGGCAGCGCCGCGGCGGCCGGGCCCTGCTCTCCTCGACCCCCGTCCGGGTGGCCCTCGCCACCGGCGTGACCTGCTGCCTCGGCGTCGCCGCGTTCGCCGGCACCCGCGGCGACACCGACACCCCCCGCGAGCCCGTGGCCGAGGCGGTGGCCGAGCGGGCCGCCACCGACGAGCGCGCCTCCCGCGCCCTGGACCGGGCAGCCTCCCCCGCCCCCGTGGTCAGCGCCAGCCCGACGCCCAAGCCGACCCCCTCGGCCACCCGCAAGGCCCCGGCCAAACCGGCCAAGCCGGCCCGCCCCCGCCCCGTCGCCGGGCTCACCCAGGCCCAGATGGACAACGCCAAGATCATCGTCGACGTGGGCGAGGACCTGAAGATGCCCCGGCGCGCCCTGGTGGTCGCCGTGGCCACCGCCATGCAGGAGAGCAACCTCTACAACCTGGCCAGCGACGTTCTCCCGGAGTCCCAGCAGTACCCGCACCAGGGCAGCGGCTCCGACCACGACTCGGTCGGCCTGTTCCAGCAGCGCCCGAGCAGCGGCTGGGGCACGGTGCGGGAGCTGATGCGCCCCACGTACGCCGCCCGGGCGTTCTACGAGGCGCTGCGCGAGATCCCGGGCTGGCAGGAGATGAGCGTGGCCGGCGCGGCCCAGGCCGTGCAGGTGTCCGCCTTTCCCGACGCGTACGCCCAGCACGAGGGGCGCGCCACCACGATCGTCGCCGCGCTGACCTGACGCGGCGCGCGGGGTCAGCGGATCCCGGCGCGTCCGCCCGGCGGCTCGCTGGACGCGTCGGCGCCACCACGCGCGGCGATCCGCGTCGCCGGCACGCCGCCGCCGGTCAGCCCCGCCGCGGCGGTCGGGGTGTCGGCCGGTACCGGCTCGCCCGCGAACCCCCCGAGGATCTCGTCCGCCCGGGCCTCGCGGCGCCGCCGGGCGTACAGCGCCGCCTCGAAGTCCCGGCGGGCCTGAACCGCCTCGGCGTAGACCCGCTCGCGGACCTGCCGGGCCTCCTCGCGGGCCGCGTCGAGCTCGAAGCGCGCCTGGGCCAGGATGTCGGCCGCCTCCCGCTCGGCGCCCCCGACCCCGTACCGGCCCATCCCCCGGTCGCCGAGGTCCAGCCGCTGGAGCAGGCCGCACAGCGCCGACGCCTCGTCACGGATCTCGTCCCACTCCCGACCGGCCCCGGCGGCGCCCTCGGCCCGGGCCGCGAGCCGGGTCAACCGGATGCCGAGCTGGTCGAGGCAGGAATCGACCTGCCGCTGGTCGTAACCGGTCTCAACGACGGAGAACCTCATACTGTCGCCCCCCAGGCAGCTGGTAATTCTTCCCCACCTGGATCCTCGGCGCTGGCGGCGACCGCCGAGGGGGTTCGGGAAAAATGTTCAGCATGCGAGCGCCGACGCGGGTCGAGCGCCTCGCGGGGTGTCGGTGGGCGGCCCGGCGTGGACAATGCGGCGGGCGCGCCCGGGCGGGCGGTGCGGCGTCAGGTGCGCTTGGGCAGCACGACCACCCGGCCGAAGAACTCGTCGATGCGGCGCACCACGTCGTTGAAGTCGTCCAGGTCGATCGGCTTGGTCACGTAGGCGTTGGCCTGGAGCGTGTAGCTGCCCACGATGTCCGTGTCGGCGTTGGAGGTGGTCAGCACCACGATCGGGATCGTGCGCAGGTCCTCGTCGCCCTTGACCGCGCCGAGCACCTGCCGCCCGTCCATCCGCGGCATGTTCAGGTCGAGCAGGATGACGTCGGGGCGCCGGGCCTCGGTGTGCCGCCCCTCCTGGCGCAGGAACTCCATCGCCTCCTGGCCGTCGCCGACGACGTCGATGACCTTGTCGACGTCGGAGTCCGCGAGGGCCTCCTCGATCATCAGCACGTCGCCCGGGTCGTCGTCCACCACCAGGATGCGAACGGGACCGGGCCTGTCTGCGCGCATCGCTACCTGCTTCGTGTCAGTGGTACGGAAGACCGTGCGGTCCTCGATGCTGGCGGGGAAATGTAGCCCATCAACCGGCGGCCTGCGCGGTCGGGTCGGCCGGGTCGGGTTCGTATCTCAGCACGTCGGCCAGCCCGGTCACCTGGAGCACCCGGTCGACCCGGCCGCTGGCGCCGGTCACCCGCAGCCAGCCGCCGTCGGCGGCGACGCGATTGTCGCCCCGGACGAAGGCGGCGATCCCGGTCGAGTCGCAGAAGACCAACTCGGTCAGGTCGACCAGCAGGTGCCGCTCACCGCCGTCGACCAGCCGGTCGATCGCGGCGTTCAGCTCGGGTGCGGTGCTCAGGTCGAGTTCGCCGGCCAGGCGCAGGCAGGCCCCGCCGCCCTGGCGATCGGCGTACGTGACGGTGAACGTCACCGTGGTCCCCCTCGCTCCACCGCAGGCGGATGTTTGCAGTGCGGCAAGTATAAGCAGGGGCGCCGGCCGGGGACGCAGCGCGCTCAGCGCGACCCTGCGCCGCCCCGCGCGGCCACGGACGAGCGGGCCGCCTCGAGGAACCGTGCGGCGCGGGGGAAGTCGTGCAGGACCCGCCCGTAGTGTTCCAGAGCCGACGCCAGCGCGGGGGCCGGCACGCCGCGACTGGTGAGGATGTCCACCAGCCAGCCGACGAACTCGGCGAACAGCGAGCCGTCGTCGACGTAGAGCGCGGCGGCCAGGAAGTCCACGACGTACCCGAGGTCGCTGACCGTCGAGTCCACCTGCGCGGGCGTGTAGTCGCGCGTGGCCGGGACACGTTCCCGCAGGTCGGCCAGCGCCCCGTCGATCAGTTCGCCGCGCCGCCGCACCATGCTGGCGTACTCGTCGTCGGCCAGGTGGGTCAGCTCCGCCGGCGGGGTGCGGCGCAGGGCCCGCTCGTCGGCGACCAGGTCGGCGGCGGCCGGGGCGTCGGGCGCCCAGGCCACGCCGAGCCGGCGGGCCCAGCGCCCGTCCGCGCCGAAGCCGCGACCCCCGACCACCACCGGCACGTCCGAGCGCCGGCACGCCTCGATCATGCGGTGCGCGTGCGGCAGCCGCATCGGCAGCGCGCAGGCCAGCGCGACCGCGTCCGCGTCGTGCCGGTGCAGGTACGACACCAGGTGCGCGGCGGGGACGCTCGCGCCGAGGAAGGTGACGTGCCAGCCCCGCAGCCGCAGCACCTCCGCGACCAGCCGGGGCGGCAGGGCGTGCCACTCGCCGTCCATGCACGCCACCACGATCCGGCCCCGGGTCGGGCGCGGGTTGGCGTACCCGGCGACCGCCGCCACCACCCGCTCGCTGATGTGCGTCGCGGCGTGCTCCTGGGCGACGCTCCACTCGTTGCGCGCCCACCGCTCCCCCACCTCGGCCTGCGCCGGGGCGACCAGGTCCAGCAGGACGCGCTCGGCCGCGACGCCGGCCGCGAGCAGCCCGGTGGCCACCTCGATCGCGGCGTACTCGTCCGCCTCCTCGAGGCGGTGCAGGTATGCGGGCCAGGCGCCCGCCGGGTCGGCCCGGGCGGTCAGCGTGGTCACGGTCGGGTCTGCCCGGTGTCGGCGCTGCCGGTCGGGACGGGCACCGCGTGCAGGTGCCGGGGCGTACGCTCGCCCGGGCCCGTCGCGCGCAGCGCGAGCACGGCGATGTCGTCGTGGTCGCCGTGGGCCAGCCAGTCGCAGGTCACCTGCTCGACGCGCTCCGCCAGCGCGGGCGCGGGCATCCGGTGGCAGCCGGTGAGCGCGTGGACCAGCCGCTCGGTGCCGAACTGCTCGTCGCCGCGCCGGCCACCGCGCGCCTCGGTCACCCCGTCGCTGTAGAGCAGGCAGGTCTCGCCGGGCTCCAGCCGCACGGTCACCTCCCCGATCCGGGGGTCGGAGACCACGCCGACCAGCATGCCGGACAGCGGCACGGGCTCCACCTCGCCCGAGCCGCGCAGCACGAGCGGCGGCAGGTGGCCGCCGCCGGCCATGGTCAGGGTGAGGCCGCCCTCGCGATGCGGCCGGACCACCCCCAGCACCATCGTGGCGAAACGCCCCTGGCCCTGTGCCTGGGTGGTCTCCAGCAACGCGTCGTTGAGCAGCTTCAGCAGCCGCCCGGGCTGCGACTCCACCCGGTGCAGCGCCTGCAGGCACTGGCGCAGTTGGCCGGTGAAGACGGCCGCCTCGACACCCTTGCCCGAGACGTCGCCGAGGAAGAAGACCGAACCGCCGTCGGCCAGCCGGTGCGAGCCGTAGAAGTCACCGCCGATGCGCAGCCCGGCCTGGGCCGGCCGGTAGGCGGTGCCCCACTGCACCCCGGCGGCCTCGGCCGGCTCCACCGGCACCAGGCTCGCCTGGAGGGTGTCGGCCACCTCGGCCTGGTCGCGGTAGAGCAACGCCGTGGTCAGGGCGGCGCCGGCCCGCGCCGCGAAGGCCCGGACCAGCTCGGTGTCGGCCTCGTCGTACCACCGGGTGGCGCGCCGCGCGACCAGCAGCACGCCGGCCGGGGCGTCCCGGCCGGGCAGCGGCACCACCCGGGCGCAGGCCTCGGCGGCGGTCAGGCCGGGCAGCCAGCCGGCCGACACCGCCTGCTCGACCAGCCAGTCGAGGGTGTGCGGTTCCCCGCGGTCCAGCCCCTCGGCGATCGCCGCGGGCAGTTCGACGGCGGGCAGGACGCCGCTGTCCACGGCGGGGGCGTCGTCGTCGGCGCGGGCGGCCCGCCACCAGCGCGCCCGCCCGGACCGGGGCGCCAGCACCAGCACCGCCACCTCCGCCAGGGTCGGCACGGCGAGCCGGACGACCGCCGCGGCGGCCCGGTCCGGGTGCAGCGGGTTGCCGAGCTTCTCGCCGGCCACGGCCAGGAACGCCGAGCGGGCCCGCTCGGCGAGCAGCGCGTCGGCGCGCGTGACGCTCTCGGTGACGTCCTCCACGTACCAGCAGCAGCGGGCGGCCGACAGCGACACCTGCCGGGCGCGCAGGCGGCGGCCGTGATGGGTGAAGTCACCGCCTGCGGTCAGCCCCGCGATGCCGGCCGCCGCGAGCGGCTCGCCGGGGGCGACCTCGGGCAGCAGCCGCTCCGCCACCGGGCTGACGTGCCGGACGACGCCGTGGGCGTCGCAGACGACGAGACCCTCACGGAAGTGTTCGACGACCTCGGACCAGTCCGGGGCCGCGTGCGCCCGGTCGGGTGCGAGCGCGGGGAGCGGGAGTGCCGGGACGTCGTCGGCCCACGCCGGAGCCCGTGCGGCACTCGGCGTGGAGATCCGTCCGTCGCCGGGATCCCAGTCCCGGACGTCGGCAGCAGTCACCAGCTGAGCCCCACTCCTCGTCGACACCCGTGCCGCTCCGGACGCGGCGCCGGTGGTCACGTCTTCCCGCCCACCCTACGCCGGTGTGCCCACACCGCCGCCCCACGCCGTCGCCCGGCGGCGGGCGCGTGCCCGGCGGGACCGGGCGGGGATTGTTACGATCCCCTCGACCCTGCCCGACCGGCAGCCTGCGGAAAGGCGTGATCGTGCTGTCCCATGGGAGGCAACCGGAGGCGACTCCGTTGCGCATGACGGTCGACCGGTCGGATCCGGGGGCGCCGCTCATCCGGGTCGGCGGTGACCTCGCCTACACGACCGCCGCGCCCCTGCGGGCCGAGGTCGACCGGGTGCTCGCGGACGCCCCGCCCGCCCTCGTGCTGGACTTCGGCGACCTGCTCTTCATCGACAGCACCGGCCTCGGGGTGATCGTGCACGCGTGGCGGGAGGGGCAGCAGGGCGGCACGGCCCTCCAGCTGCGTGGGGTGCCCCGCTTCCTGGAGTCGATCCTCGACATGACCGGCGTCACGGGCCTGCTCGCCCGGCCACTCGGCGACCACCTGGCCGCGCACCCCGGCGCCGCCGAGAGTCCCGCCGCCCCGGCCTGACGCCGAACCTCCCGGCCCCGGGCTGTGCGCCGCGGCCTCCGGCTGGAGGCATGGGTGACATGGCCACGCAGCTGTTGACGATCGAGGTGACCCGGCTCGATGCCGGGCGCGCCCGGCTCCGGCTGGCCGGCAAGCTCGACTTCGACACCGCCCCGCAGCTCGTCGCGGCGGTCGCCGAGCTGCGCCGGGAGGGCTACGGTGATTTCCTGTTCGACCTGAGTGGCGTCAGCCTGTGCGACCACGTCGCGTCCGGCATCGGTCATCCGCACGGCGCGGGGCTGGCCCCCCGACCCTGGGACCAGGGGTCGGGGGGCCGGAGTGAGGCTCAGGTCGCGGTGACCGGCTGGAGCCGGGGTCCGGTCGACCGCCGCTGCCGGGCCCCTGGCGGCTCGGCGTCCTCGGGTGGTCCGGAATCGGGAGTCTGGAAGAGATAGCGGACGAACTCCCCACCCGCCTCGTTGTCGTCCGCTCCGGGCCACTGCCCGATGCAGTCCACTCCGACGACCTCACGGCCCGAGCCGTCGGCCTCCTCCAGCAGCGCCCACAGGCTCACCGGGTAGCAGCGGGTGTCCTCGGGCGAGAGACGCCAGCGGGCGTACCAGCCGGGTCGGGCGGGGACGATCTCGACGATCCTCTTCATCACGACCTGTCCTTCCGCGTCCGATCGGAAGTGCTCCGGTCCGCTGCGATCGTCGGGCCCCGCCGGGTGATCGCCCCTCACCCCCGCCGGATGAAGCTCCCGCCCCTGCCGGGGGTCGCCGGCCCGGGCCGCCGACGTCCGTTTCGGTGGCGGCGACGGCGGGAAGGCGACCGGCGGAAGCGAGGCACACCAGCGGAAGCGAGGTGTCACCATGCGCAAGCAGATGGAGGGCGACAACCAGCGCCGCCGCACGCTGGCCCGCCGGGCCCGTGAGCGCGGCCTGCAGGCCAGCGAGACGGGGGCCAGCCTGAGCGCCTCCAAGCAGCTCACCCACCTGGACCGGGGCAAGCGCGCCGGGCCGCCGCCGGCCGGCAGACGACACAAGCCCGACACCACCCGCGGCGGGCCGGCGCCGCCGCCGGCCGGCGTCCCCGAGTCGCCCCGGCCCACCCCGGATCCGGGCCTCGCCGCGCCAGGCGTGACCCCGATGGGGTACCGCGCGCTGGTCGACGACGTAGTCCGCCGCACCGGGGCCGACTTCCGGACCGCCAAGGTGGGGGTCGAGTCGACGGTGCTGGTGCTGGCCTGGGCCCTGGACGAGGCGGAACGCCGGCGGCTGCTCGCGGCGGTGCCGACGAAGTTGCACGACGTGGTCCCCGTGGACGGCATCAGGCGGCACCAGGACCTGCCGGGCTTCCTGGCCGAGGTGGGCCGGATCAGTGGGCGCACCCCGGAGCAGGCCCGCTACCAGGCCGAGGCGACCGTGGCGGCGCTCGCCGACCACGACGGCGACCTGGTCGAGTCGCTGCACGTGCCCGACGGCCTGCGCGAGCTGCTGCAACCGCCACCGGTCGGCGGCGGGGTGGTCGGCGCAGTCACCGCCACGCCCCCGCTGAGCGACGCGGACCTGCGGGAGGCGCTCGCCGGGCTGCCGTACTGGTCCGGCGACGGCAACGCGCTGTCGCGCACGATCCAGCTGCCGGCCGACAACCTCGACCGGGTGCTGGACCTGATCGACCAGCTGCGGCAGGAGACCGGGCGTGGGCCGCGGATCGGCCGCCCCGACGCGACCACCGCCGTGGTGACCGTACGGTCCCGGCGGGCCGGCGCGGTGACCGTGGTGACCGCGATGGACGTGGACCTCGCCCACGCCGTGGACGACGCGATCGACGAGGCGGGCGCCGGGATGGCCACCGGCTGACCCGGCGCGGGCCGGCGGGCGACCGCCCCGCCGGCCCGCCCCCGAGGCTCGGCTAGCGTGCCGGCATGGACGTCGACGCCCACCGGCTGGAACTGGTCGTGGACCCGGCCCGACCGACCGGGCGCACACTGCTCGCCGCGGGCGTGGAGCAGTCCTACGTGGACGTCGCCGACCCCCGTCACCTCCACTTCGAGTACGTACGGCGAATGGCCGCCGTGGCGGACCTGGCAGCGCCGCCCGGCCGGCCGCTGGACGCGCTGCACCTCGGCGGCGGCGCGCTGACCCTGCCCCGCTACCTGGCCGCCACCCGGCCCGGCTCGGCGCAACTGGTCGTCGAGCGGGACGCGGCCGTGGTCGACCTGGTGGCGCGGGAGCTGCCGGCCCTGCCCGCCGACGTCCGCGTGCGGGTGGCCGACGCCCGGGACGCGCTGACCGACGCCCCGCGCGGCGGGTACGACCTGGTGCTCGCCGACATCTACCGGGCCGCCCGGATGCCCGGGCACGTGACGACCGTCGAGTTCGCCGCCGGGGCGGCCCGGGCCCTGCGCCCGGACGGTGTCTACCTGGTCAACGTGACGGACCTGCCGCCGCTGGTCTTCACCCGGGTGCAGGCGGCCACCCTGCGGGCCGTCTTCGCCGACGTCTGCCTCGTCGCCGACCGGCGGATGCTGCGCGGCCGACGGTACGGCAACCTGGTCCTCGCCGCCGCGCCGCGCGCCGGACGGCTGCCGGTGGCCCGGCTGGCGGCCCGCGCGGCGCGGGATCCGGTGCCCGGCGGGGTGCTGCACGCGGCGGCCCTGGACGCGTTCGTCGCCGGCGCCCGGCCCGCCACCGACGCCGCCCTCGCCGCCACCGACGAGCCACCAGCCCGCCCGGCCTGACCGCCGAGGCTCGCCCGCTCCCGCGCCCGGGACGCGGTCGAGTCGCCCGGCGGCCCCGGGCAACGGCGGATCCGGCGGAGTGCGGCGCTGGTCAGCGGGCCCGGACGGTCACCTCGGGCGAGGAGCTTTCCAGGGGCACCGCGTTGGCCGGAACCAGGCCGAGCTGCACCGCCGGGCGGGGCAGTGCCGCGTCCAGCATCCAGTCGGCGCCCACCCGGGCCCGGTTGCCCGGCATCGCCAGCAGGTGGTAGCCCCGGGTGACCACCTTGGCGGGCAGCCCCGACAGCGACACCTTCAACGGGTTCGCCGCCGCGTCCTTGCCGCCCAGGTCGACGACCCAGCCCAGGTCGTAGTGCTTGTACGCCTTGCGCCGCCCCTGCCCGTAGGAGGCGGCGATGTTGTGCGCGGCCAGCTTGCCCTGCCGCTGGGCGTGCTGAGCGGTCATCGCGCAGATCTGCCCGGGTCGGGTCGGGTCGGGCACCGCGGCGGCGTCGCCACAGGCGTACACCTCGGGGAAGCCGGGGACGCCGAGGTACTCGTCGACGACCAGGCGGCCCTTCTCGGTGCGCAGCCCCAGCTCGGCGACGAACGGGTCGGGGCGCACGCCGACGCACCAGACGAGGGTGCAGGTGGGGACGTACTCGCCGTCGGTGAGCTTCACCCCGTCGGCGGTGGCCTCGGCCACGGAGGTGCCCATCCGCACGTCGACGCCGCGCCGGCGCAGCACCCGGTCGGCGGTGTCGGACATCCGCTTGTCCAGCTCGGGCAGGACCCGGGGCGCGACGTCCAGCAACATCCACCTCGGGCGGATCTTGAGTCGGGGGCGCTGGGAGACCAGCTCGTCGGTGAAGAGCTGGCCGTGCGCGGCCACCTCCGTGCCGGTGTAGCCGGCGCCGACGACCACGAAGGTGGCGCGGGCCTTCTGCTCGGCGGGGTCCTCGGCCTGCTCGGCCAACTCGATCTGCCGGACCACGTGGTCGTGCAAAAAGAGCGCCTCGGGCAGGCCACGGAAGCCGTGCGCGTACTCGGTGACGCCGGGGATCGGCAGCAGCTTGTTGACGCTGCCGACGGCGAGGACCAGCCGGTCGTACGCGAGACGGTTGCGGTCCCCCTCCGGCTGGGTGAAGCCGACCCAGCGGTTCTGCAGGTCGACGTGGTCGGCCTCGCCGATGACCACCCGCACCCCGTCGAGGGTCCCGGTCAGCGGCACGGAGATCCGGGTCGGCCCCACCACGCCGGCGGCCACCTCGGGCAGCAGCGGGAGGTAGAGGAAGTAGTCGGTGGAGTTCAGCACCACGATCTCGGCCCGGTCCCTGGCCAACCGGCTCAACGTCTTCGCCGCGTGGTATCCGGCGAACCCGGCCCCCACGATCACCACACGAGGTTTCGTCATTGCGGCCCCGTTCCCACGACACGCCCCGACAAACATGGCAGATCGGGCAATCTCAGCACTCGCCCAGCCGGGCGTACGCCCGTCCGGCCGCCTCCACCGACCAGCAGCGCCCGAACGCCCGCCAGACCGACGACATGGGCACGCGGACGTCGGATCACCCGGGCCGGGTGGGTTCGTCTCACCCGGCCCGGACGCACGGTGGTGGTCCACGACGGCGATGGGAGGACTGCGCCATGAGCATGCCGATGTCCAACGACCAGCGGCAGCCGATCTACCTGCGGCAGAGCGGCCGGAAACACCTCACGCCCCGGCAGCGGCGGCGCGTCGAGCACAAGCAGGGACGGATCGAGCGCCTCGGCGGTCAGCGCCCCGAGGCGCGCCGGCCCGGGCGCTGACCGCCTACGGCCCGGCCGGGGCCGGGGCGGTGATCGCCCACCGCTCGTGGTCGCGCCACGCCCCGTCGATGAACAGGTACTCGGGTGAGTAGCCCTCCAGCCGGAAGCCGAGCCGGCGGGCCACCCGGCGGGACGGCTCGTTGCCCGGCTGGATGTTCGCCTCCAGCCGGTGCAGGCCGAGCGTGTCGAAGGCGTGCGCGACCACCAGGCCGATGCCGGCCGAGGCGTGCCCGGTGCCGCTGTACGGCAGGAAGGCGGCGTAGCCCAGGTACCCGCCGCGCAGCGCGCCCATGAGGATCCCGCTGATGTTCACGTACCCGGCGATGGCGCCCGAGGCCCGGTCGCAGATCAGGTAGCCGGCGTGGTCCCGCCGCCGGATCTTGGCCAGGTACGCGGCGTACCTCGTCGGGTCGTCGGGGGCGGAGAGCCAGGGGTGGTGCAGGTCCCGGCTGCGCCGGGCCGCCGCGACGAACTCGGCCTCGTCGGCGGGCCGGGGTCGGCGGATGCCGACCGGCCCGGCGGTACGCAGGTATCTCACGGCGGACAACTGTCGCCGTCCCCACCGGCGATGTCCAGCGGATTGCGCCTGATCGCGCCGCGAGTCACCCGCCGTCGGTGCGCTCGACGGTGTAGTGGATGGTCTGGGCGACGATCCAGCCCTGCTCGATCAGGAACGAGTCCGCCCCGTCGCGGACCCGCACGCCCTCGGCGTCCGCCGTCCACTCCAGGAACGCCATCCGGCCCTCGACCAGCTTGTTCGTGTACGCGTACCCGCCGCCGGGCAGCTCCTCCTCCAGCCAGCGCGCCAGCTCCCGGACCCCGGCGTGCCCCCGGAACACGCCCCGGCGCTCCAGCACCACGCAGGACGGGGACACGTTGCGCGCCAGGTCCTCCGCGAACCGGTGCTCGGCGGCCAGCCGCAGGTGGTCCTCGAACACCTCCCGCGCCGACCGCGCCCGCAGGGCCTCGTCCACCGCCCCACCTCCGCCCGTCCCGGCTGCCGGGCCCGCCCCGCCCCCGTCCGGTCCCGCCGTCACAGCGGGCCCGGGTGCGGCTGGTCCAGCGGCATCGGCACCTGGAGGAAGGTTGCCCCGCGCAGATCCAGCCAGGCCCGGTCGGGCGAGCGGACCAGCCGCAACATCACCTCGGCGCAGTTCGGGCAGCGGGCCACCAGGCCGGGCGCGTGCGAGTAGACGCGCAGGTTGGCCAGCGGGCCGAGCGTGCCGCAGTGCGCGCACCGCCCGCTGGCGGCGCTCAGGTCGACGGCGAACAGCTCCCGCAGCGGGCCGTCGAGCATGTTGCCGTCCAGGTACGACAGCTCGGTCATCGGACACTCCTCCTCGACGCTCAGCCGGTCGGGCCGAACCGCTCGGTCTTCACCCGCCGGCTCGCGTGGCCGAGCCCGACGAGCAGGTCCGCCACGGTCTCCACGAAGCCGGTCGGGCCGCAGACGTAGCAGAGCGGCTCCAACTCGGGCGGCCAGCCGTGGCTGCTGACGTCGGCCGGGCCGATCCGGTGCGGCTCCCCCCGCCAGCCCTCCGGCGCCTGGCGGGTGTACACGTACGTCACGTCCAGGCCCCGGTCGTCGCGGACGCGGGCGCGCAGCTCGTCGGCGTAGAACACGTCGGCGGGGGTGCGCACCGAGTAGAGCAGCCGGAACGGCGCGCGACTGTCGGCGGCGCGGCGCGCCCGCACCATCGCCATCAGCGGCACCACGCCCGAGCCGCCGGCCACCAGCAGCACCGGTGCGGCCTCCTCCGGCCGCCAGACGAACCAGCCGCCGACCGGGCCGCGCACCTCCACCGGGTCGCCCTGGGCGTAGACGTCGACGAGGTACGGCGACACCTCGCCGTCGGGCAGTCGCTGCACGGTCAGCGCGATCCGGTCCCCGTCGGCCGGTCCGGCCAGCGAGTACGACCGCGCCGCCTGGTACCCGTCGGGGGCGGTCAGCCGCACGTCGACGTGCTGCCCGGGCAGGTGCCCCGGCCAGCCGGGCACCTCCAGCACCAGCGTGTGCGCGGTCGGCGTCTCCACCCGGCGCTCGGCGAGCCGGGCCACCCGCCACCGCAGCGGGGCGGTCAATCGCCCTGGTACCGCTGCTCACGCCACGGGTCACCGTAGTCGTGATAGCCGGCGGTCTCCCAGAATCCGGGCTGGTCCTCCGTGGTGAGCCGGATGCCGCGCACCCACTTGGCGGACTTCCAGAAGTACAGGTGCGGCACGAGCAGCCGGGCGGGGCCGCCGTGCTCGGCCGGCAGGGGGCCGCCGTCGTACGAGTGCGCCACCCAGGCCCGCCCGCCGCGCAGGTCGGCCAGCGGCAGGTTGGTGGTGTAGCCGCCGTACGAGTGGGCCTGCGCGTAGTGCGCGCCGGTGTCGATGCCCTCCAGCAGCGTGTCCAGGGAGACGCCCTGCCAGTCGGTGTCGCGCTTCGACCAGCGGGTGACGCAGTGGATGTCCACCGTCGGGGTCTCCTGGGGCAGCGCCATCAGCTCGTCCCAGGTCCAGCGAAACTCCACGCCGGACTCGGTGGAGATGAGAAACTCCCAGGTCTCCAGCGGCACCTTGGGCGTCGGGCCGGCGGAGAGGACCGGGAAGTCCTCCGTCAGGTACTGCCCCGGCGGCAGGGCCGGCTCCGCGGAGCGGGGCCGACCCTGGAAGCCCGGTGACACGATTCCCACCCGTCAGTCGTACCACCCGGGGCGGGTCGGGCAGGCGCGGTCGGCCGGAACGGCACCACGGCGGGTGACGCTCAGCGCCGCTCGACCACCACTTCCTTCCTGCCCGGCGCGGCGCCGCGGGTGGCCCGCAGGCTGGTGAGCGTGACGACCACCAGGACGCCGATGATGACGCCCAGCGAGGCGAGGGTGGGGATCTCCGGCACGCCCGCCCAGATGCCGTGCGCCCAGTGCAGGCCCAGCTTGACGCCGATGAACGCCAGGATGATCGCCAGACCGTAGCTGAGGTGGACCAGCCGGCTGAGCGCGGCGTGCAGCACGAAGTAGAGCGCGCGCAGCCCCAGCAGGGCGAACGCGTTGGTGGCGAAGACCAGGTACGGGTCCTCGGTGATGCCGTAGACGGCGGGCACCGAGTCGACGGCGAAGACCACGTCGGTGACGAGCAGGGCGACCACCACGAGGGCGAACGGGGTGAGCGTCCGCCGTCCGGCGAGGCGCACGGTCATCTTCGTGCCGTGGTAGTCCTCGGTGACCGGCATGAACCTGCGCAGCAGCTTCACCGAGCGCATCTTGTTGATGTCGACTTCCTGCTCGTGCCCGGAGAGGGCGTCACGCAGCAGCTTCACGGCGGTGACGATCAGGATGACCGCGAAGAGCAGGAAGGCGAAGTCCAGGGTCTGCAGGGCCGCCGCGCCGAGGGCGATGAAGACCGCGCGCAGCACCAGCGCCCCGACGATGCCGTAGAGCAGCACCCGCTGGGCGAGCACCGCCGGCACCGCGAACGCGGCCAGCAGCAGCATGAAGACGAACAGGTTGTCGACCGAGAGCGACTTCTCCACCAGGTAACCGGTGAGGTACTCCACGCCCTGCTCGGAGCCGTAGCGGGACCAGACCCACGCGCCGAAGGCGAGCGGCAGGGCGATGTAGAACGCCGACCAGCCCAGCGCCTCCCGGATCGACACCTCGTGCGGCCGGCGGGTGACCAGGAAGTCCAGCACCAGCAGGGCGAGCACGGCGGCGATGGTGACGCCCCACAGCGTGGGAGTGCCGATCGAGTGGATCTCGGTGACGGCAAGGTACGGCAAATCGGACATGGAGCCTCCTCGAACACCCTGTCATGTTCGAGGTCTCCTTCACCCACCGTTTGTGGGCAACCACCCGAGGCGTGCTCCGGGCACGCCGTACTGACCGGGATGGTTCGTGGGAAGTACTCCCCTCGTGGCGACAAGGTTATGGCAGGCTCGGCGGGCGCGGCAAACGGGGCACACGGGATCACGCGCGCCCTGTCGAGCGGGCACGCGGGATCACGCGCCCGGCGCCCGCACCGCCGGTCAGCCGGCCGGCAGCCGGCGCAGGGCCGCCTTCTGGATGGCCTCCAGCGGACCCTGCCCGAATCGGCGCAGGCACCAGCGGGCCCCGGCGGCCAGGGTCAGCCCGACGGCCGCCCAGAGCCCCAGCACCCACCACGGCGACGCGTCCTGCCAGGCCCGGGCCAGGCCGAGACCCCACCCGTAGCAGACCAACACGCACAGCACGTTCTGCGCGACGTAGCAGGACAGGGCGGTCCGCCCCACCGCCGTCAGCCCGGCGGTGACCGGCCCGGGCCGACGGACCCGGTCCAGCAGCACCCCGGCCAGACCGAGGTAGCCCAGCGCCAGCACCGGCGCGCACACGTACCGGTCGAGCAGGAAGAACTCCGGCCCGGCGAGAGTGGTGGCCGCGTTGAACGGCAACCCGACACCGAGGCCCACGGCGAGCAGCCGGCGCCGCAGGGCCCGTCCCCGGGCGTCCGGGTCGAACGCGCCCGCCCGCAACAGCCGGACGCCGAGCAGGAACAGGAAGACCAGCAGGGCGAAGCTGACGATCGGCTCGGCGCGCAGGGCCAGCCAGTTGTCCAGGCGGAACGCCACCTGGTCGGACCAGCTTCCGGCCGTGAACACCCGGGCGTCGGCGGCGGGGCCGGCCGACGCGGTCGGCGGGGCGGTCGCCAGGGCCAGGGTGAGCAGCACCATCAGCGCCACGTGCAGGGCGCCGGCGGCGTACAGCACCGCCCGCTGGACCCGCTCGGCACGGGCGAGCAGCCATGCCACCAGCAGCGCGACGACCGCGTACCCCATCAGGACGTCGAAGGCGAAGACGAGGGCGAAGTGCAGGGTGCCCTCGACGAACAGCAGCAGGGCACGCCACCCGTACCGGCCGGGCCAGGACCGCCCCCTGGCGACGGCCGAGCGGTGCTGGATGGCCAGGCCGACGCCGAACAGGATGGTCAGCAGCGCGAGGAACTTGCCGTTGGCGAGAAAGCGGAACGTACCCTCGACGACGGCGGCGACCGGTTCCGCCCCGCCGACGGAGGCCGCCGAGATCGCCGTGGCGTCGGTGAGGAACCGGGCCTCCGCGCCGGGGGTGGCGAAGAGCCACACGTTGGTGGCGAGGGTGCCGAGGATCGCCACCCCGCGCAGCACGTCCGGCAGCGGCAGGCGGCGGGGCACGGCGCCGGGATCGATGGGTGCGGTCGTCGGCGCGGCGTTCGTCGTCACCCTTCCACCGTCGCAGCGCAGTCGGAGCCGGGCGTCGTGCCGGCCGCCGAGATCCGCGTCCCGCTTTCGATGTACGTCGGGGGCGCCCTTCGACGGACCCCACCCGCCGCTACCACGGCCTGACCAGTGGGAACGGCGGTCCGGCCGGTCGCCCCCACAGACGGGCGACGGCGGTCAGCGGGCGGCGACGGCAGCGAGCACGGCGGCCACGTCGAGGTCGGCCATGCACGCCGGGCCCGCCGCGTCGAGCGGGCAACGCGCCTCCCACCAGCACGGCTGCTCCGTGATGGCGGTGGGGCGCCGGTGCGGGCACCCCGGCAACCCCTGAAGGTCCGTGCCGCCCATCCCGTACCGCCGGGCGTCGGTGGGGCCGAACAGCGCGACCGTCGTGGCGCCGGCGGCGGAGGCGAGCCGCACCGGCCCGGTGTCGGGCCCGACCACCACCCCACCGCGCCGGCCCACCGCGGCGAACTGGCCGGCGAGCGTGGGCAGGTCGGACCGGGGCAGCGGCACCCCGAGCGGCGCGTCGGGGTCGACGGGGCCGACCGTGAGCACCGGGTGACCGCGCCGAGCCAGCTCCCCGGCCAGGGCCCGCCAGTGCCGCCCGGGCCACCGCTTCACCGCCATCCCGACCTCGGTCACCAGCACCACGGGCGGCGCGAGCGGCTCCCCCACCAACCGGGCCACCGCCCGCTCCCCGGCGCGACGCGCGTCGTCGTCGACGTGCACACGCGGGCGGGCGGACCGGTCGGCGGCGTCCAGCAGCCCCTCGGCGTGCAGGATCTCCAGGTAGCGCGCGCCCACCGGCTGGTGCGGTGGCGGGCCACGCCACAGGTTCGTCACCGCCCGCGCGGCGACGGCCTCCAGCAGCTCCGCGATGCCGTCGTAGCGGGTGGTGCTGACCGCCAGGTCCGGCCGCGCCGCCGCGAGCGCCTCGACCACCGCCTCCCGTTCCGCGCCCGGCCGGCCGTGGCGGGGAGTGCGCACCTCGGCGACCGCCGGGTCGGCGCGCACCAGCTCCGCCCCCGGGTCGTGGGTGAGCACCCGCAGCCGCGCGCCCGGATTGCGGCGGGCCAGGCCGTGCACCGCCGGCAGCAGCATCAGCAGGTCGCCGATCCCGCCGAGCAGGTCCACCACCAGGATGTCCGCGTACGCCTCAGGCACCGGCCCGCCCCAGCGTCCGCGCGTAGAGGTCGCGGTGCGCGGCGGCGACCCTCGGCCAGGAGTACGCGGCGGCGAAGGCCCGCCCCCGCTCGGCGAGCCTGCGGCGCAACACCGGATCGGCCAGCAGCCTGCCCACGGTGCGCGCGATGGCGGCGCTGTCCCGGCGCCGCCCGATCACCGCCACCGCCCCGCCCCGGCGCAGCTCGTCGTCGGCGGAGTCGGGCACCGTCACCGCCGTCGGCACGCCGTGCGCCAGCGCGGCGAGCAGGGCGCCGCTCTTCGTGGTCACCCCGGCGGTGAACGGCAGCACCGCCACGTCGGCGGCGTGCAGCGCGGCGGAGACCCGCTCGGCAGGCAGGTGCCCGGTGAACGTCACCGCCTCGGCCACCCCGCACCGGCGGGCCAGCCCGGTCAGCTCGTCGCGGAACGCCCGCGCCTCCTGCTCCGGCAACGCCTGCGAGGTGAACCCTCCCACCACCAGCAGCCGCAGTTCGGGGTGGTCGCGCCGCAGGTCGGGCAGCGCCTCGACCAGGTGCCGCAGCCCCTTCACAGGGTGCACGAAGCCGAAGAAGGCCAGCAGCGGGGCGCCCTCGGGCAGACCCAGCTCGGCCCGCAGATGCCGGCCGGCGGTGGCCGCGCCGACGTGGTCGGCGACGTTCGGGGCGATCGGGATGTGCGTCGGGGCGCGACCGGTGCGCGCGCGGACCACGTCCCCGTGGCCGGGGTTCGTGACGATGACCGCAGCGCTGGCCGGCACCAGCCGGCCCGACTCCCGGTCCCAGCAGCGGGCCCGCTCCGCCGCCGACCAGAGCCGGCCCGGCAGCCAGCCGGGGCAGGCCCACCACCCGTACTCGTGCAGGGTGGTGACCAGCGGCACCCGCCGGGGCAACCGCCACGGCAGCAGGCCGGGCTGACCGGAGAACCGGTACGCCGACGGCGCGAACTGCACGTGCACCACGTCGGGGGCCAACTCGCGGACCCGGCGCGCGGCCCGGACGGTGGCGGCCCGCCAGCGGCCCCCGTCCTCGTCGGGACGCACCGGCACCGGGGTCACCTCGACGTCCACGTCGTCCAGCGCCTCGATCAGGTGCGCCACGTAGTCGCTGACGCCGTCGGCGTCGGGCCGGCCGGGACCGTGCAGCATGGCCACCCTGATCCGGTCGTCGACCACGCCACCTCCCGCCTGTCGCCCGGCGGGTTCCCGGCCCCTTACGGCGCAAACGCGCAGCGCCTATCGTGTGCCGATGACCGACGACGTGCCGGCCGGCCCGCTGGCCGGCGTACGGGTGGTCGAGCTGGCCGGCATCGGGCCCGGCCCGTTCGCCGCGATGATGCTGGCCGACCTCGGCGCGGACGTGGTCCGGGTGGACCGGGCCACCGACGTGGACCCTGGTGCGTTCGGCAGCCCGCACCCGGACCTGCTCAACCGGGGGCGCCGCTCGATCGGGGTGGACCTGAAGTCCCCCGGTGGCCGGGAGGTGGTGCTGGCCCTGGTCGGCGGCGCCGACGCGCTGATCGAGGGTTTCCGGCCGGGGGTGACCGAGCGGCTCGGTGTCGGCCCGGCGGACTGCCTGGCGGTGAACCCGCGACTGGTCTACGGGCGGATGACCGGCTGGGGGCAGGACGGCCCCGCCGCCCCGTACGCCGGACACGACATCGGCTACGTGGCACTGACCGGGGCGCTGCACGGGATCGGGCGGCCCGGGGAGCGCCCGGTGCCGCCGATGAACCTGCTCGGCGACTTCGGCGGCGGCGGGATGATGCTCGCCCTCGGCCTGGTCTCGGCCCTGTACGCGGTGCGCGGCGGCGCGCGCGGCCAGGTGGTCGACGCGGCCATCGTGGACGGCGTGGCGGTGCTCAGCACCCAGATCCACGCGCTGCGCCGGCTGGGCATGTGGCAGGACCAGCGTGGGGTGAACCTGCTCGACGGCGGCGCCCCGTTCTACGACACGTACGAGTGCGCGGACGGCCGCCATCTGGCCGTCGGCGCGCTGGAGCCGCAGTTCTACGACGAGTTGGTCCGGCGCAGCGGCTTCCCGCTGCACCCGGACGAGGCACTGGACCGCACCGACCCGGCGAACTGGCCGGCGCTGCGCCGGGCGTGGGCGCGTCTGTTCCGCACCCGGTCCCGGGACGAGTGGACGGCGCTGCTGGGCCAGTCGGACGCCTGCGTGGCGCCGGTGCTGGACTGGCGGGAGGCGCCCGAGCACCCGCACCTGGCCTCCCGGCGCACCTTCGTGGAGCGGGACGGGGTCACCCAGCCGGCCCCGGCGCCCCGCTTCTCCGGCACGCCGACGGCGCTGCGCCGGCCGCCGCCGCAGCCCGGCGAGCACACCGACGCGCTGCTGGCCGAGGCGGGCTTCGAACCGGGCCGCGTCGCCGCCCTGCGCGCCGCCGGAGCAGTCGCCTGACCGCCGCCGGTCGTGCCGGGGCGGTCAGGGTGGGTCGCACCCCGACGTCCGACCGCCGTGCCGGGTCGCGGGACGGACGGTCGGCGGGCAGGTGGCCGGCCCGGTCAGGAGCGGCGCAGGGTGGCGCCGGGAGCCATCGCGGGTTCCACCAGAATCCGGTAGTCGCGCGGCAACTGGGTGGCCACGTCGTCGAACTCGCCGCCGGTGATCGCCTCGCGGAGCGTGATGAAGACCGCGCGGGCGGCGTCCCTGGCCGCCGACTCGTCGATGCCGGCCCGCACGGCGACCCGCGCGACGAACTCGGCCGCACCGAACCGGTCCGCCGACTCCGTGCGCGGCCTCGGCTTCATCACCACCTGCAACGGCTTGGGCAGCTGCGCCGCCAGGTCCAGCACCTCCCCACCGGTCAGCCGATCGGCGAGAGTCTCCAGCGTGGCCCGGGTCAGCGCCACCGCCTGCTCGGAGGACATGTGGGTGCGCCGGGCGACCTGGTCGACGAAGGTGTCGTAGTTCATCCGTGGCTCCTTCCGCGCCTGCGTCGGCTGCGCGTACCCGGTGCCCCGGCCGGGAAACGGCGGCGGATTTCCCCGCCGGACGGCGCGTGACGGGCCGCCGGGCGGGTAACCGCCGCCGGTCGTGACCGGATCGATGCCCGGAGGAGCCGACACCATGGCGAGTTACGCCGACGTGCTGCAGTACCTGTCGAGCCTGGACTACCCGGCCGGGAAGGACGACGTGGTACGCGAGGCCGAACGCGAGGGCGCCCCGCCGGAAGTGTTGCAGGCCCTGCGGGCCCTGCCACCGGTCGACTACGCCAACGGCAACGAGGTGGCCCGCTCCGCACACATCGACGCCGCGCCAGAGGTCGGCCCGTCCCAGCGGGCGGCGCAGGCCCGGGAGCGGCACCAGCGGGTCTCGCAGCACCTGCGCGGCATCTGAGCCTTGCCCACGCCTCGGCTGACCGGCGGCGGCGCCTGCGAGGGCGGGACCGGTGGGTGACGGTGCGCGGCCGTACGGGCACACCCCGGCCGCCCTCCAGCTCACCGTGATGGGCGTGGTCGGGCTGCTGGCCGGCGGCCTCACCGCCCTGACGGCCTCGCTGGAGCTCGCCCCCCTGGTCGGCTGGGACGCTGCCGCGCTGAGCTGGCTGGTGCTGGTGTGGCACAAGGTGTGGCCGATGGACGCGGGCCGGACGGCCCAGCTGGCGGTGTACGAGGACCCGAACCGGGCGGCCCGCGACACCCTGCTGCTCGTCGCCTGCCTGACCAGCCTGCTGGCGGTCGGCGTCGTGGTGACCCGCGCCCACCAGGGGCCCGCCACGACCCTCTGGAACGTCTACAGCGGGCTGGGCGTGCTCAGCGTGCTGCTGTCCTGGCTGGTGGTGCACACCGTGTTCGCCGCCCGGTACGCGCGGATCTACTACACCGGGCCGGACGGCGGGGTGGACTTCAACCAGCCGGAGCCGCCGCAATACTCCGACTTCGCCTACCTGGCGTTCACCGTGGGGGCGACCTTCCAGGTCTCCGACACAGCGCTCACCTGCAACGAGATGCGCCGGACGGTGCTGCGGCACTCGATGCTGTCGTACCTGTTCGGGGCGTTCGTCATCGCGGTGACGGTGAACCTGCTGGCCGGCCTGGCCAGGTGAGCGGGGTAGCAGCCGGACAGGCCGGGCGCCCCGGCCGCGAACCGCGAACCAGGGCGCCACGCAGAACCTGACCGACGGTCGACGAGGCCCGAACCGGGCCGCGACCACCAGGCGGTTGATGCACGCCCGAACCGGGCGGTCATCACTGCCGAGATCATCATACGATGCGCCATCCCCCGTTTGGAGGATTATCGGCGAACTGTGGGCCAGCGCACCCGGCGCGTCAGGGGGTCAGCTCCGCGTACCGCTGCTCCAGGTCGACCCGGGCCAGCGCCCCGACCAGCCAGGCGAGCCGCTCGGACTCGCCGCTGCCGGCCAGCCCCGCGAGGTCGTCGGCGGAGCGTCCCAGCCCCAGCCGGCGGGCCGCGACCAGCGCCCTGCGGTCGGCCACCGGCGCCACCTCCCGCCACAGCGCCTGCGCCTCGCGTAGGAACAGGTCGGCCACGGCGGCGTCCACGCCGGGCAGCTCGGTGAGCAGCTCGCGCTCCCGGGCCGGGTCGTGGTGCGCCACCGCGCGCAGCCGGCGCAGGTCGCCCCGGTAGCACTCGACGACGGCCCGGGCCAGGTCGCCCAGGGTGTCGGCGAGCGCGTCGACGTCGCCGCGCTGGCCGTTGTCGCGCAGCACGCGCACCCGGTCGGCATGCAGCGAGCGGGCCAGCCGGGCGGCGCTGTCCCAGCCCGCCTCGGGCAGCGCGTGCGCGGTGTCCAGGGCGCGCCGGAAGTCGCCGCGCCGGGCCAGCAGCACGGCGAGGCAGAGCACCTGGAACAGGCTCGACGGGTTGTTCGTGACCCGGAAGCCGTACTGCTCCGCGAAGCCCCGCCCGCTGCCGGCGAGCCGGCGCACCAGTCGCTTCTTGTCCTCAATGCGGGAGATGGTCGGCATGCCGGCGACTACCCATGTCGGGCCCGGCCACGCCTGCCGGGGTCAGCCGAGGACGCCGCCGCTGCGGTCGCGCGCCTTGAGCCGGGTGGTGGGCAGTGCCGGGGCGGGCAGCGGCGGGGCCGGGTCGTCGGCGACGACGCCGAAGCGCCGCCCGGCCATCCAGTCCTCCCGGGCGGCGGCGACCTCCTCGTGCGAGCGGCCGACGAAGTTCCACCACATCACCAGTGGCTCCTCGAAGGGCGCCCCGCCGAGCAGCAGGAGGCGGCTGCCCACCTCGCCGGTCAGGGTGAGCCCGTCCCGGCCGGTGCCGAGGTAGAGCAGCGCCCCGGGGGCGAGCGACACACCGTCGACCTCGACGGCGCCGGACATGGCCAGCAGCGCGTACTCGAAGTCGCGCCGCAGCGGCAGCGTGGCCGGCGCGGCCCCACGCACCTCGAGCTGCGCGCCGAGCAGCGGGGTGTGCGTCACGGCCGGCGACCGCTCGCCCGCCAGCTCGCCGACCAGCAGCGTGACGTCCAGCTCGCCGTCGCGCCAGCGGGGCAGGTCGGCGTGGTGGGCGAAGTCGGCCGCACCGGCGCGGGCCGGGTCCGGCAGCGCCACCCAGAGCTGCACGCCGTGCATCAGCGGCGGATGCCGATCGGGCGACCGTTCGGAGTGCGCGATGCCGTGCCCGGAGGTCATCACGTTGAGCTGACCGGGGCGGATGGGCTGCACGTTGCCGAGGCTGTCCCGGTGCAGGATCTCCCCGTCCAGCAGCCATGTCACCGTCTGGAGGCCGGTGTGCGGGTGTGGCGGCACCTCCATGCCGGGCCGCTCGGCCACGTCGTCCGGGCCGAAGTGGTCCACGAAGCACCAGGCCCCGACCATCCGCCGCTGGCGCTGCGGCAACAGCCGCCGCACCGTCGTGTAGCGGCCCAGCGGCACGTCGTGGCCCGGCAGCAGGACGCTGCCGGGATCGGCCGTGGCCACGCCGGGCGGGCGGGTCTGCGCAGGCATTCTCTCGGTACGCTCCACCAGCCCGACTGTACGCCCGGCACCGTGCCGGCTCCGGACGACCACGACCCTGGCCCCGACGCGGCCGTCCGCCCCGATGCGAGGACGCCGCTGGCCGGTACCCCGTGCGGGGTACCGGCCAGCGGCGTCATGCGCCTGTGTGTCAGTTGTTCCAGTGCTTGGCGACGAGGTCGGCGGCCTGCTGTTCCCACTGGGCGTAGTGGTCGGGGTACGCCGACACCTGCACGGTC
>NZ_JBVJGT010000027.1:0-84052 GCF_055587185.1 Micromonospora sp. NPDC048040
CCGCCGAGTACGAGGCGCTACACGCGATGACCCAGCCGGTCACCGCACCCCTGAAAACCAGCTAACCAACTCTCCATCAAACCCGGGGCTTGACACCACCCTGGCCCGACACGGCACCACCGTCGTCTGCGTCGGCTCCGGCGTCGTCCGCTGCTACGCCGGGATCACGCCCACATCCCTGACCACCAACTGGCTTGAGAAGCAGGCCCGATGCTGGGCCGACGACAACAGCCGGCTGCAGGTGGCGGTACGTATGTACGAACACCGCTTCGGCGAGTCCGTACCCGAAGGCACCACACTGGCCCAGCTCCGCGGCAAGGAGGGCCAACGCATGAAGACGCTCTACCGGCTGCTCGCACAGAAATACCGAACCGGCAAATTCCGTCGCAACTACGACCCCGACGCCTGGGACACCCAGGACCCCGTCAACCTGGCACTGTCAGCCGCCAGCACCTGTCTATACGGTGTGGTTCACGCCGTCATCCTCGCCTTGGGCTGCTCACCGGCGCTCGGCTTCGTACACAGCGGCACCCAACACGCCTTCGTCTACGACGTCGCCGACCTCTACAAAGCAAAGGTCACCGTGCCGCTCGCCTTCTCCATGAGCACCTCCGCGCAACCCGAACGCGACGTACGCCGAAAGTTACGGGACGAGTTCCGGCTGCTGAAGCTGATGCCGACAATCGTCACCGACATCCAACGCCTGCTCGACCCCGACAGCACACCCAAACAGCGGCAACCCACAGCCGAGATCACCTCCCTCTGGGACCCGGAGATGGGCGCCATGCCGTCCGGTGTCAACTACGGCACAGACCCCTGGGACTGACATGGCTTCCATGGTCGTCCTCGCCACCACCGCCGTACCCGACCATCTGCGAGGCGCGCTCAGCCGCTGGATGATCGAGGTCACCCCGGGCATGTTCGTTGGCACCCTCTCGGCCAAGGTCCGCGACGAACTATGGAACGCCGCGAGCGCGGTCGTCGGTGACGGTGCCGCCGTCCTCATCCACCCAGACGACACCGAGCAAGGCTTCTCTCTACGGACCGCAGGGGAACGCAGACGCCGCCCGATCGACTTCGACGGCCTTACTTTGGTGGCAATGAGCCCCATGGAGCACCCAGACGCTGCCACCCCCACCCCCGAGACCATCTGGCCAGAGGGCTGGTAAAACCGCAGGTCGCGAAGTGTCCTTCCCACGCACGTGGGGGTGCTCCGACGTCACCGCCCATTGGCGTAACCGGGACGGCGTCCTCCCCACGCACGTGGGGGTGCTCCGGCACCACCTTGGGGGAGGTGAGGGCCACATGAGTCCTCCCCACGCACGTGGGGGTGCTCCGATCAACGGGGACGCGACGAACGGAAAGCGGTTGTCCTCCCCACGCACGTGCGGGTGCTCCGGTGGCGGCCAGCTTGTCGGCGAACCGGAGGTAGTCCTCCCCACGCACATGGGGGTGCTCCGGATCGCCGGCGCCGGTGAGCGGCGAGCTGTGGGTCCTCCCCACGCACGTGGGGGTGCTCCGATCGGGTCCTTGTGCTCGTGCACGCGGACGAGGTCCTCCCCACGCACGTGGGGGTGCTCCGGACTACCTGTGGCTTTATAACCGGTGTGGGCTGTCCTCCCCACGCACGTGGGGGTGCTCCGAACGCGGTGATGCGGGCCAAGGGCCTGTTTGCGTCCTCCCCACGCACGTGGGGGTGCTCCGATGACCCCTCGGTTGGTAGTCGCCGTCGCAAGCATCCTTTCCACGCACGTGGGGGTGCTCCGGCGGCGGGCCTCGGTCCGCAACCTGGCCTTGAGTCCTCCCCACGCACGTGGGGGTGCTCCGCTGACCGGACGCGACCCGGCCGCCCGCGCCGCGTCCTCCCCACGCACGTGGGGGTGCTCCGACGGCTGGGGCGGCGAGCCGGGCGAGAACCTCGTCCTCCCCACGCACGTGGGGGTGCTCCGCCGGTCGGGGTCGACGACGCCCAGCTCGCCCAGTCCTCCCCACGCACGTGGGGGTGCTCCGGTGTGGGCGGACCGGTTCCTGGCCCGCCTCAAGTCCTCCCCACGCACGTGGGGGTGCACCGGCCAAGGCGCGGACCGCGCTACGCGGCGCAGCGTCCTCCCCACGCACGTGGGGGTGCTCCGACGTGCCAACCTGCGCGAGCCGCCTGGGGGGCCCCACGCACGTGGGGGTGCTCCGACGGCGAACGCGGACACGACGTGGGCGGTGTTGTCCTCCCCACGCACGTGGGGGTGCTCCGACCCGTTCGTGATGCTGACCGCGATCCAGGCCGTCCTCCCATGCACGTGGGGTGCTCCGCACGACCAGGGCGACCAGGGCCGGGCACTCCGGTGCCGGCGAGGTAGGTCAGGCAGGCGTGCCGCGCGTCGTACGGCCGGACGGCGCTGATGAGGCCAGCCCTGCGCCCTGGATCACCGCTTTGCTGATTGCCAAGGGCGTCTCGGCCGATGGCCTGCTGGATGGCGAGCGTCCATGTGCTGTGCTGCAGTAACCACGCGAGGTACCTCGCTGGAAGTAGAGACCGCCGGGTGATCGAGGCTGCGATCCTTAGACCCGGACGGCCGCGAGCTGCTCCGCGAGGCTGCGCAGGAGTTCGAGGAGCTGGGGCCACAGTTCTCGACCGGCCGCGCCCGTCGTGTGCAGTGGCTGTGCAGCCGAGCGTCTACTCCGGGCAGGGCGCCGACGAGTTCAACTGCTTCCAGCAGGGTGCCGAGAGCCGGGGCGAGACCGCCCTGGTGATCAGCCCGATCGGTGACCTCGAAGACAAGCCGCGCAGTGTCCTTTTCCAACACGATGGCTCCGTCCCTATCGGCCAGAGCTACACGAGCGTCAGCAGTCGGGCGATCGGCAAGGGTGCGCGGGTGCCGGCTGCCGAGGAGCTCGGTGACGCCGACGGCCAGCTCGCACTACGGATGTTGAACTGCAACCCGGCACCTCTGTGGCGCAGTCTGTCGCTCAGCGGAGCGACGCTTGAGTCGTACAACGGGCGCGTCCAGCATCCCGCCGAAGGGCACTCTGGTGCCGATCTTGGAGACTGAGCTCGGTGAGCCGGTCGTGGCGGCAGGGATCTCACCGGATGGTGTCGAGCGGCGTTACGTCGTGCCCGTTGAGACGCCGTGGCCACTTCCCCCGCAGTGGCTGCGGGAGCAGGCGCTGCCGGAGTTCGTCCCAGGCGCGATGCGTCGGGCGAGGCGTCAGTTCGCGACCGACCAGACCTTTTTGACCCGCCGTGAACGTGATGTGCAAACGGCGCTGACCGAATTTTTGAGGCGGACTACGTCACTCGCCGACACGCGCGCTGGAGCGCGATCTCGAGGAAGCCGAAACTGGGGCATCGACGGTCCGCGAGGGTCTGCTCTACGGCACCGGCAAGCAGCTCGTCGATGCCGTCCGCGCGGTACTGGAGTCGGCCGGAGTCGATGTCGTTGACCTCGACGATGAGCTCGGCGGCACCAAGAACGCTGATGGCCGACGCCGGCATGGGACCACCCCCGCGTGCGCGGGGAGCAGACCTGTAGGTGGTCGTCGTCCTGCACCGTCGCGGGACCACCCCCGCGTGCGCGGGGAGCAGACACCCTGCTCGACCGGGTCCTCAGCCCCTACCGGACCACCCCCGCGTGCGCGGGGAGCAGGTGGTGTGGGGTCTGCCGTACGACGGCATGGACGGACCATCCCCGCGTGCGCGGGGAGCAGACCTGATCCACCTCCAGGTCTGCGAACGTCTGGGGACCACCCCCGCGTGCGCGGGGAGCAGTGCCCATAACCACGAAGCGGGACCTGCTCGCGGGGACCACCCCCGCGTGCGCGGGGAGCAGCATCCGCCCCAGCTTCGGGCCCCACGACGACAGGGACCACCCCCGCGTGCGCGGGGAGCAGAAGGGTGGGGTCCACGTGGGCCGCCCCTTCTCGGGACCACCCCCGCGTGCGCGGGGAGCAGTGCAGGCTGGGTCAGCGGAGCGGGGTCTCCGGGGGACCACCCCCGCGTGCGCGGGGAGCAGGACGATCCTGGCGGAGGACGCCGGCGAGGGTGCGGACCACCCCCGCGTGCGCGGGGAGCAGGCGTCAGTGGCGTCGACCGTGAGCCGCTGGAGCGGACCAGCCCCGCGTGCGCGGGGAGCAGTCGGCGATCAGCACCCGACCCCACTCGCGGCCCGGACCACCCCCGCGTGCGCGGGGAGCAGGGCGGCGCCGGCGTCCTCATCGCGGTGACCTACGGACCACCCCCGCGTGCGCGGGGAGCAGACCGGTCACCCGGTCGGTCGGACCCCGGCAGGGGGACCACCCCCGCGTACGCGGGGAGCAGGCGCGGCCCGGCCGGACCCGGATCGTGGTCGACGGACCACCCCCGCGTGCGCGGGGAGCAGCGGCCGCAGCGGTCGCAGGTGGTCTGTTCGTCGGGACCACCCCCGCGTGCGCGGGGAGCAACTCGTCGACGGCCAGGACGACGACACCCTCATCGGACCACCCCCGCGCGCGGCGGGGAGCAGGGGTCCACGTTGGTGAGCAGCGTCCACGGTTGTGGACCACCCCCGCGTGCGCGGGGAGCAGAAGGGGCCGGCTGGCCCGAACCCGACGTTGGCCGGACCACCCCCGCGACCCCCGCGTGCGCGGGGAGCAGTCTTGATGTCCTGCATACTGTTCGGGGCTAGCCTGGACCACCCCCGCGTGCGCGGGGAGCAGCCACCGAGACGATCGGTACGCACACCCGGCGAAGGACCACCCCCGCGTGCGCGGGGAGCAGAAGGTATACGGCGGGCTACAGACAGTGATCGACGGACCGCCCTCGCGTGCGCGGGGAGCAGGTCCGTACCGGCCAAGCCGGCCCCGGCCGCCGAGGACCACCCCCGCGTGCGCGGGGAGCAGCGCGGTGACGGCACCGACGCCCGGCCGAACCCGGGACCACCCCCGCGTGCGCGGGGAGCAGGTGCGCGAGCGCGGTCGAGCAGGGCCAGCCGTGGGACCACCCCCGCGTGCGCGGGGAGCAGCCCGCGGCGGTGATGGAGAACCGGACGCCCTGAGGACCACCCCCGCGTGCGCGGGGAGCAGCGATCCACGCAAGGGCCTCGTCCGCCCGGGTCAGGACCACCCCCGCGTGCGCGGGGAGCAGAGGAGCACCCCGGACCAGCCGCCCGCCGGTTGGGGACCACCCCCGCGTGCGCGGGGAGCAGCTTGAGGCGGAAGCCGACGTGTCCTTTATCGACGGACCACCCCCGCATGCGCGGGGAGCAGCCCCGTTCTGGGGCTGCCGCTTGGCGTTAGGCAGGACCACCCCCGCGTGCGCGGGGAGCAGCTCATGACCAGGGCGACGCGCTCTCGGCGTTCCGGACCACCCCCGCGTGCGCGGGGAGCAGGAAAGCAAGATCAACAGCGTCTACGCCGCGACCGGACCACCCCCGCGTGCGCGGGGAGCAGACGAAGTCAGACCCCAAGTTCGACATGCCGAAGGGACCACCCCCGCGTGCGCGGGGAGCAGATCGTGGTGCGGGGTTCCTGACCAGCAGCACAGGGACCACCCCCGCGTGCGCGGGGAGCAGTCAGCGACCCCAACTTGGTGCCGCTGGCCGCGCGGACCACCCCCGCGTGCGCGGGGAGCAGGGCGTGCGGGCCGTGACAGGTGCGGGGAAAGCAGGGACCACCCCCGCGTGCGCGGGGAGCAGCGATCGCCTGCCACACGGGGCCGATGCGGTCCAGGACCACCCCCGCGTGCGCGGGGAGCAGCGAGGGCCGCCGTCCTCCCCGAGCCACAGGGACGGACCACCCCCGCGTGCGCGGGGAGCAGCCTGCTCCGCACTAGCTGAGCGGAGCTATTCAGGGACCACCCCCGCGTGCGCGGGGAGCAGCTGTCCGCGCTGCGGAACCCGCCGGTGGCGCAGGGACCACCCCCGCGTGCGAGGGGAGCAGAGCATCGGCCGAACCGACCAGGTGGGCGCGACGGGACCACCCCCGCGTGCGCGGGGAGCAGTGCTGCCGGTACCGGCCCACCGTGCGGCCCGGCGGACCACCCCCGCGTGCGCGGGGAGCAGGCGACCACCACCGTGCCCAGCGCCACGATCCGCGGACCACCCCCGCGTGCGCGGGGAGCAGCGGCGGGGAAGACGGTGGGGCCGCCCGGGGGGAGGACCACCCCCGCGTGCGCGGGGAGCAGGGCTTGTTCTTGCTGCCACCGGCCTGCGACCACGGACCACCCCCGCGTGCGCGGGGAGCAGCGCGTTCCTCTACGAATACGGCCCGACCCGGAAGGACCACCCCCGCGTGCGCGGGGAGCAGGACTGGCGCGGCCAGCGCGAGGTCGGCACGTACGGACCACCCCCGCGTGCGCGGGGAGCAGTCCTCCTTCGCGACGCCCCACGGGGCGCGGTTGGGACCACCCCCGCGTGCGCGGGGAGCAGCTGCGGGAGCTGGCCCAGGGCCTTCGTGACCACGGACCACCCCCGCGTGCGCGGGGAGCAGGACAGCCATTCTGACAACAAGGGGAAGGCGCAAGGACCACCCCCGCGTGCGCGGGGAGCAGGGGAGAGGGACCGGGGGGACCACGCCAGAGAGCGGACCACCCCCGCGTGCGCGGGGAGCAGAGCCGCGCCGTCGGCTGTGCCGGCCCGAGGAACGGACCACCCCCGCGTGCGCGGGGAGCAGAGCGACTGATAGTTGATCGTGTCCAACAGGTCGGGACCACCCCCGCGTGCGCGGGGAGCAGATGCCGTCGCGTACCGCCGTGTAGTCGACGATGGGACCACCCCCGCGTGCGCGGGGAGCAGATGCCGTCGCGTACCGCCGTGTAGTCGACGATGGGACCACCCCCGCGTGCGCGGGGAGCAGCACTGCACGGCGATCGGCTCGGCCCGCAGCAGCGGACCACCCCCGCGTGCGCGGGGAGCAGTACCGGCGCCGTGTCGGAAGCCTTCCGGGCGTGGGACCACCCCCGCGTGCGCGGGGAGCAGTTCACGTCGATCCATGTCCGGTCCTGGTCGTAGGGACCACCCCCGCGTGCGCGGGGAGCAGGATGCCAATGACCGGCCGGACCGGGAGGAGCCGGGACCACCCCCGCGTGCGCGGGGAGCAGATCAGCTACACGGCCGGCCAGATCGGCGCACCGGGACCACCCCCGCGTGCGCGGGGAGCAGATCGAGCTACTCAGCGTCGATGAGTTCGATTCGGGACCACCCCCGCGTGCGCGGGGAGCAGATCTCCAGGCCCGCCCCGGAGAGGATGTCGGCGGGACCACCCCCGCGTGCGCGGGGAGCAGGGTCCCGACCGAAGGTCGAGCGGTCCTCGCAACGGACCACCCCCGCGTGCGCGGGGAGCAGAGCAGCGCCGGCGCGAGGTCGGCGGCGACCTGCGGACCACCCCCGCGTGCGCGGGGAGCAGTACGGCTGTGCGTTGAACTCCTGTGCCAGATCAGGACCACCCCCGCGTGCGCGGGGAGCAGCGTCCGGCGCTCCCGGCCCCGGAGGCAATCAACGGACCACCCCCGCGTGCGCGGGGAGCAGCTCAGGTAGGCGGGCGTGGTGGGCATAGGTGGGGGACCACCCCCGCGTGCGCGGGGAGCAGTACTGGCACGGCGCGTTCGGTCGGGTGCCGCGCGGACCACCCCCGCGTGCGCGGGGAGCAGGTTGCACCGCCACGCCCTCGTCGGCCACCGGCAGGACCACCCCCGCGTGCGCGGGGAGCAGTTCACGCCGGGCAGCGCCGCGACCTCGGCGGCCGGACCACCCCCGCGTGCGCGGGGAGCAGCGACATCGTCACGTGGGCCCGTCATGTGGCGGAGGACCACCCCCGCGTGCGCGGGGAGCAGCGCGCGTTCTCGGCGGTGAGCCGGCCGATCTCGGGACCACCCCCGCATGCGCGGGGAGCAGGCTATGTGGGCGGCGCTCGGCCAGGTGATCCCGGGACCACCCCCGCGTGCGCGGGGAGCAGGATGTCGGCGAGGTCGGGATGCTGGCGCAGCAGGGACCACCCCCGCGTGCGCGGGGAGCAGCTGTGGGGCGAGCCGGGCGACCCCGTCATCGACGGACCACCCCCGCGTGCGCGGGGAGCCGTGGAGATCGCCTCACCGATCTCCGGGGCATGCTGGACCACCCCCGCGTGCGCGGGGAGCAGGACCTGCTGGCGGCGCACCCGACGTGGGAGGACGGACCACCCCCGCGTGCGCGGGGAGCAGGTGGGGTTGTCGGGGGTGAACCGGTGGTCGGTGGGACCACCCCCGCGTGCGCGGGGAGCAGGCCATTGCACGCCACCAGTAGCCCCCAAGATCCGGACCACCCCCGCGTGCGCGGGGAGCAGGCCCCGTCCACGACCAGGCCGGCCCCGTCACGGGGACCACCCCCGCGTGCGCGGGGAGCAGCCGACCAGGCCGGCCGAGGTCCATGCGGCCGTCGGACCACCCCCGCGTGCGCGGGGAGCAGGTCGCCGACGGCAAGGCCGACCCGAGCAACGAGGGACCACCCCCGCGTGCGCGGGGAGCAGGCGCTCTGGGAGAAGAAAGTCCCAGGGTTCGGGGGACCACCCCCGCGTGCGCGGGGAGCAGCCGGAGGTACACGTCGCCGAGGGCGGAGGCGGCGGACCACCCCCGCGTGCGCGGGGAGCAGTTCGATGAGCGTCGTCAGGTCTTCCGCCACTTCGGACCACCCCCGCGTGCGCGGGGAGCAGGTCGGTCCCGTCAGGATGCCACGCCAGCCCGTCGGACCACCCCCGCGTGTGCGGGGAGCAGCACATCCGCCCGTACAAGACCGAGGAGACCTACGGACCACCCCCGCGTGCGCGGGGAGCAGATCAACGACACCGAGCACCGGCTTGCCCCCCCCCCCCCCCGCGGACCACCCCCGCGTGCGCGGGGAGCAGGGAGGCAGCGGGAAGACCACCACGGCGGTCCAGGGACCACCCCCGCGTGCGCGGGGAGCAGGCCGGCCAGCTCGCGGCGCGCGGCGTCGACCAGGGACCACCCCCGCGTGCGCGGGGAGCAGTCGCAGTCGCCGACCGTCGAGGCGCGCGGGTCGGGACCACCCCCGCGTGCGCGGGGAGCAGGGCAGAGCAGCTACTCCCCACGGCGGCGGCGCAGGACCACCCCGCGTGCGCGGGGAGCAGGATCTCCATCAGGGTGTCTCCGATCGTGCGATGGGACCACCCCCGCGTGCGCGGGGAGCAGTGCCTTCCTGATCTATCGGGTGTTGCGGATCGAGGACCACCCCCGCGTGCGCGGGGAGCAGCAGAACGGCAGGTGGACGACGGACCCGGCCGACGGACCACCCCCGCGTGCGCGGGGAGCAGTCCTCCGGCGGCTCGTGGACCATGTGGGCCTCGGGACCACCCCCGCGTGCGCGGGGAGCAGCCCCGACGCCGCCGTGCCGGTCTGGGTGGACCTGGACCACCCCCGCGTGCGCGGGGAGCAGCGTTCGTCCTCGCGGACCTCCCGGCCCTCGGCCGGACCACCCCCGCGTGCGCGGGGAGCAGGGCCGACAGCGGCCTGTCGGCGCTGGTGCTGGAGGACCACCCCCGCGTGCGCGGGGAGCAGGCGCGCCTGGTGGTCAATCAGGTTGTGCAGCACTGGACCACCCCCGCGTGCGCGGGGAGCAGCCTGGGCTCGCGTTCATGGCGGCGGGGCTCGTGGGACCACCCCCGCGTGCGCGGGGAGCAGGAGCACCGCGTGGGGACCCGAGGCCGGATCAGCGGGACCACCCCCGCGTGCGCGGGGAGCAGTACAGCTCGGCCAGTTCCCGCAGTGACGGCAGCGGACCACCCCCGCGTGCGCGGGGAGCAGCAAGGATGTCGACCCCGCGCCCGGGGACGAGCTGGGACCACCCCCGCGTGCGCGGGGAGCAGGGGGGTGGCGTGGGCGGGCGCAGGTGGTGTAACGGACCACCCCCGCGTGCGCGGGGAGCAGCTGGGTGGCACTGCGGTCCGGTCGACGGCACAGGGACCACCCCCGCGTGCGCGGGGAGCAGGTGCGGATGCGCTGGGTGAGTACGCCGTTGGTGGGACCACCCCCGCGTGCGCGGGGAGCAGACCCGGCTCGACGGGGCCGACGTCCCGACTCTGGGGACCACCCCCGCGTGCGCGGGGAGCAGGGCGGAGGCATTCCCTCTCGGAAGAACTCGCCAGGACCACCCCCGCGTGCGCGGGGAGCAGGAGGCGTCCGAGGAATTCCGCCAGGTCCTGGCGGGACCACCCCCGCGTGCGCGGGGAGCAGCCCCACTTCGCCCAACACTCCCCCACCGTCAGCGGACCACCCCCGCGTGCGCGGGGAGCAGGAGGGTGGTGGTCATGCGGCGGGCCTCCGGCTCGGACCACCCCCGCGTGCGCGGGGAGCAGAGGATGCGTCGACAATGCACCAGGCTAGCGGACGGACCACCCCCGCGTGCGCGGGGAGCAGAACGTCAGCGATGGCGCTCACTCCTCCGGCTCCGGACCACCCCCGCGTGCGCGGGGAGCAGACGATGCGGCAGCAATGCGCGCGATTCTGTCGAGGACCACCCCCGCGTGCGCGGGGAGCAGTCAACGACCTCCTCGACGATCTCGCCGATGGGGGGACCACCCCCGCGTGCGCGGGGAGCAGACTCCGGCCAGTCCTACTCGCAGACGACTCTGCGGACCACCCCCGCGTGCGCGGGGAGCAGGAAACAACCGTGAACAAGAAGCTGATCCTGGTGGGACCACCCCCGCGTGCGCGGGGAGCAGGTCCTGGAGGACGATCGCGTGGGCCGTCGGACCACCCCCGCGTGCGCGGGGAGCAGCGGACCTGCCAGGCCCGCACGGCCGTGTCGGTCGGACCACCCCCGCGTGCGCGGGGAGCAGGGTACACGCCGGCCCGAGATTCGATCGCGTGCAGGACCACCCCCGCGTGCGCGGGGAGCAGGCTTCGTGACCTGCGGTTCTGGAGATCAAGAGTGAGGATTTTGATCGGTTTGCTCGGCGAAGTGGGTGGCAGCGTGCGACTTTGGTGATAGCCATGTCGAAGGCATTCGCCGCCTCCTCTTGATCCGTTGATGCTCAGGATAGGGGATTGCATGGTCGGTCTGCAGTTGGCGCCAGCCGCCAATTCTGATGGCGGTGGGCTTACCCGCAAGCTGCGAATCTGCCGGTAAGCCGCTGCGGTGGGCGGCGGCCGGTTGAGAGCAGAGGGGATGGCAGGGACTGGCGCTACCGGCGGCTGCGCGCCAAGGCAGGATTCTCGTAGGCCCGATGTTCGTTGGCTCGGGCGGGGGAACCTGGCTGCCTGTGGAATCACGGGCCTGATGGCCGTTCCTGCTGGTGCCGGTCTGGTCAGCCAGGGTGCGGATGAGCTCGTTGTCGGCGAGCCGGCCCGCGAAGGCGACGACGCCCAACGCCTCGTCGACGACGGCGACACCGTGGAGTTTGTTAGGGCGACGGCCGCGGGCATCTTATGTCGGATCTGGCGGGCATCGACCGCAGCGGCCTCGACCAGGCTGGCGGGCCCGGACCGGATTGAGAGCGAGTCGCAGATGGTGTGCTGCCGTCGCCGTCCTGCTAGGGCACCTGGACCGACCTCGTCGACAGAGATCGGGAGTCTCGGTCGATCCACCGGGCCGGTGCCGACGCGATGGCGGACGCGCTGTCGACGAGGCCTGACATACCGCGATGTTGGAGCAGGGATGCTGCTTATGCCGTCCCGGAAGGCCTGGCAGCCAACCGCTGCCGGCGCGCAGAGCGCAGCACGGCTGCCCGACGTAATCCGGTCAGGACGTGACGGCCAGGATACCTGCGGTGAGGCCGTCGCTGATCTGGCGGGCCAGGGCGGCCCCGACCGCTGCGGCCTGGTCGAGTCCGGCGCGGAACTCGGCGATCCGGCGAAAGGCTTGTCCGTATTCCTGCTGCTGGTCCAGCGGCAGTACGGGGATGGTGAGTCGCCTGATGTCGATGCGTAGTGAGCCGCTGCCGGCGCTGGAGGCTCGGCCGGCGACGCGCAGGTTGTCCGTGCGGGACATGACGCCGGCGACGAACCACGGGTCGAAACGGGAAATGTCGACGCGCACCAACTGCACACCCGGCCCCAGTTCGGCTCCGACCTGCTCGGGAGTGGCTACCTGGGCGATGATCTCGCGGCCGATGACCGGGATGAGAATGTCGCCGGCCTGTATGCGTGGTCCGGGGTCGTCGCTCACGGCGCGGGCGGCAGTGCCGGTCGCCGGTCGACCGGTCAGAATGTCGGCGGAGGTTAGCACGGAACCATCGGCGGTCGCGCCGCTTGATCGGCTACGGGAAACCGCCCGGTGCACGGCTACGCTGCCGGCCCGGATCAGGTCGGCAACGTCGGCCTGGGGTGCCGTGCGTAGCGCTGCCGTCTGTGCCTCCCGTACGGAGGGGAGACCGCGCCGTACTTCGTCGACGAGTCGACCGAAGTCGCTGATTCTGGTGATGATGTGAGCCGGGTCGGCGGCGAGTTCGTTGGCCTGGGGAAGATGGCGCTGCGGCGTCAGGTCGACCTGATCGTCGAGTACTTCGATGGCGGGTATGGTGCGATGGACGCCGGGCGCTTCAGCGTTGTGGCCGGACAGGTAGGCACGCCACGCCGTCCCAACAATCTCGGGAAGCGTGAGGCCTTCTGTCGCGGTGGTGGTGTCGATGACCAGCAGGCCTCCGGCGAGTGACTGCTGGGGATCGGGCTGGGTGAGTACCCAGATGTGCAGGCCGATGCCGGTCGGCGGCATGAGGCCGGCGGGCAGGGCGATGACGGCACGCAGCGCTCCGTGGCGTACCAGTTCGGCGCGGATGCGGCGGCCGGCCGGGCGTAGCGCGGCGGCCGGGGGCATGAGTAGGACGGCGGTGCCGCCGGGGGCGAGGTGGGCCAGGGCGTGCTGCACCCAGGCGAGTTCGGGTTCGGTGCGTGGGGGCAGTCCGTATGTCCAGCGCGGGTCGTAGGCGAGGCGGTCGTGGCCCCAGTCGTGGATGCCGAATGGGAAGTTTGCTACGACGACGTCGGCCCGTAGGTCGGGCAAGGCGTCGGCGAGCAGACTGTCGCCGACGTGTACGGCGGGTGGAGCCGCCGGGTGCCCGGCGCGTTGGGCGCGTAGGTGCACGAACCAGAGGCGTAGCAGGGTGATCAGGGCGTACTGCGGGTTGATCTCCTGCGCGTAGCAGTGGGTCACGGCGCCCTGCTGTAGCGCCCGGTCGGCGGCCATGCGCAGGATCGATCCGGTGCCGCTGGTGAAGTCGAACGTGCGGGCGCCGGACCCGGCGAGAGTCAGCATCACCTCGGCGACGCTGTCCGGGGTGCCGGCGAGGCCGGACAGCGGGTGAGCCGAGGTCACGTACTGGCTGTGCAGGTACTCGAAGGCGGCCTCCGGGTCCTGTTCCCTGCTGAGTTGGTCGACCGTGCGCAGCATGGTGGTGAGTTGCGGAGTCCACCGCTTCGGCAGCAGGTTGGCGACCAATTCGGCGAGGCGGGGGTCGAGTACGCGCAGGTGGGTGACGAGCTGTGTCGGGGTGAGAAGGCCGCTGCCGGTGTCGGCGGTCTGACTGGAACGGGCGAGCAGGTAGGCGCCGGAGATGCCGAGGGCGTCGGTAATGTGGGCTGCGGGTTGGTAGCTCTCGATGTGTCGCCAGGCCCATTGCTCGGTGGTGGCTTGGTGCAGCTTGCCGTGTCGGCGTAGCCATCGCTCTATCTCACGTGCATCGAAGAACGGGCTGGTTGGAGTGCCGCCAACTGGTGTCGGGAAGTCGGCGTACCGACGACGCCAGTTGCTCACGGCGGCCCTGCCGACGTTGGCCAGTCGCGCGATGCCGCTGGCGGTCAGGGTTGCCTCGCCGATGGCCGCGCCTCGCTCTGTTGTCACGCGTGAACGCTACCATGCAGCCGGCGCTTGTGTACTCGGTTCACAAGCCGTACTCTCTTGGGAGTTCCGGTTCGCCAGCCCTCTTGAGGGGGATTCATGCCACGTCGTGGACACAGCACGACCATCGGGAAGATCGCCAAGTTCTACCAGGACCGTCGGGCCTCGGAGATCCGCGTGCTCGGCGAGCTGCTGCGCCGCGAGCAGCGCGTGACGTCCGGCCAGCGTCCGGACAGCCCCGAGCTGCGGCAGGTCGCAGCCACCTGCTGACCGGATTCGTCCTATCTCAACGACCGAAGGAGGACCATGAACACCATTGCTCGCACCTGCGCTGTCAACAACCTCGGCCACATCCTTTCCGCCGGTCGGGTACCTGCTCGCCGGCGCGCGGCGGTACGGCTCCGGCGTCAGTGACACCATCGCTCCGGAGGTATTCGCGCGAGTGCGCCTTGACCCCATGCTGGGGGCTGCCATCGCGGACGCCTACATTGCCGCGCCGATCCGGGACGAGCGGGCCTATGCGGCCTATGCGGCGTTCTGCCAGGAGACCGTACGGCAGTACCACTTCCTGGTGGGCCGGGTCGAGTTCGGTGGCCTTGGTCTGGCGGTGCGGATCGTCGACGAGGATCCGTACGCGAACGTCGAGTCCATGGTCGACGATGTGCGGCAGCGCCGGCTGAAGGTGTGGGCCAGCGAGGCGAGCGGTAACCCGCACCCGTATCTCAGTGACGGTGAGAACGACATGTTCCGTGCGGTGCACGATGCGTTCGGGCACGCGGCCAGCGGCCGTGGGTTCGACCGTCACGGCGAGGAGGCGGCCTGGCTGAAACACAGCCTGATGTACTCGCCGCTCGCGCGGCGTGCCCTGACAACCGAGACGCGTGGGCAGAATTGCGCGCGGATCTTCCACTGCGAGGTTGGCCGGTTCCCGGAGCAGAAGGCGGTGCTGTTGCCCTGGTCGTTCAGCGATCCGCGTTCGGTACGTATCGAGGGGGCCGATGTGCGGTGTGTTCCTTGCTGAGGTCCTCGATCTCCTGCCGCAGGTCCAGCACGGCTGGGTGCTCGGGCCCATCCGTCCGGATCCGGTCCCGCAGCAGCGCGTTGAGCTGGCGGAGCGCGCGGTCGTGCTCGCCGAGCGGCATGTGGGCACGGGCGGCGCGCAGTCGGAGGTCGAACACCAGCGGGTGGTCATCGCCGTGCCGCTGCGCGTGATAGTCGGCGAGCCGTCGCCATGTGCGGGCGGCGGCGCGAAACTTGCCGGCTGCATAGGATTGCTCCGCCTGCCTCGCGGCCTGTTCCACATCGAGGTCTGCGTGTCGGGCCTGCGGTGGTGTAACGGTGTGGCGGGTCGGCTGCGGTACCCGCCCGACGATCGCGGCGTACTTCTGTACGGCGCCGACGCGGTCGGGGACCACTCCAGGCAATGGTGTCCGGTCCTGGGCGAGCGGAGCCAGTGCGGTGTACACCTCGCTGGCGTCGGCCGGCCGGTCCTGTAGGTGGAATGCCAGCAGCGAGTGAACCAGGTCATCGAGTGCTGTCGGGATCTCTGGGCGTAGTGCGCCGGGACGGGGCGGCGGGTCGTCCAACTGGCGCCGCAGCGAGGTCACGGTGGTGTCGCCGTCGAATGGCGTATGGGCGGTGAGCAGATCGAACAGCGTGGCGCCCAGGCCGTATAGGTCGGTGCGGTGATCGGTGGGCTCGCCGAGGATCTGCTCAGGCGCCATGTAGCCGACCGTGCCGAGGCTCTGTCCGCTCTGGGTGATCCGCGAGTAGCGGTCGTCGTCGCGTATGACGGCCAAGCCGAAGTCCAAGACCTTCACCGCGCCGCTCGCGTCCAGCATGATGTTGCTCGGCTTGATGTCTCTGTGTACCAGGCCGACCTGCCTGGCGGAGATCAGAACGCTGCTGATCTGTGCCCCGATGGCTGCCACCCACCCGATCGGGATCGGGTCATGCTCTGCGATCAGGTCCGAGAGCGTGATTCCGTCGATCTTTTGCAGGACGACGTAGGGGCGGCCGTCGTGCTGGTCAAGATCGTAGACCGCGGGCACTCCAGGGTGATCAAGTCGGGCGGTCAGCAACGCTTCGCGTCGGAACCGGCGTAGCAGATCCACATCCAAAGCCGCAGCGTTGACGAACTTTACTATGACGTCGCGATCGAGCGCCGTGTCTCGCGCCGTCCAAACCTCGCCCATC
The DNA here is from genome assembly GCF_055587185.1 of Micromonospora sp. NPDC048040. Lineage (NCBI taxonomy): Bacteria > Bacillati > Actinomycetota > Actinomycetes > Micromonosporales > Micromonosporaceae > Micromonospora > Micromonospora sp. NPDC048040. The sequence goes on from NZ_JBVJGT010000027.1 coordinate 15,990, forward strand.
CCATTGTGGGCCAATGGGTAACGGCTCAGGATGTACCGATCCTTGAGGCGCTTGTCCGCCAGCACGAGGCTCAGTTTAGCCGCCAACGCCCACTGTGGCCCGCATGCCTGGTGGTGCGCGGCGCCCGTGTCGGTGAACTGACAGCACGGGCAAATGCCTTGCAAACACGCTTCACAGACTGGTTCAATGTCGATCAATCGCAGGGCAAGCTCTGGCTGAGCTGTCCTTCGCCTCGCACGGTCCAGGGCTGGTCGTGCTGCCCGTGCTTGTCGCGGTGCCAGCTGTGGCGCCTTGGTCTGTCTCAGGCACCAACGACGGGGGGGATGGTATGGCCGAGTTGGCCATCGACCGGGGGTTTCTGCCCGCCTACGCCAGGCTGGAGCGCCGGGTACAGCGCGCCGTCGATGCAGCGATCGGCAAGTTTGCCGAGCACACTCACGCGGGCCTGCACCTCGAGAAGCTGACCGGGGCTCGGGATCCGAACATCCGCACCATCCGCATCGACCAGTTCTATCGAGGGGTTGTGCTCTCCCTCGGAGGGCAGAGGTACGCGCTGCTCAACGTCATGCCGCACGACGACGCCGTCGCCTTCGCGGTGAGCCGGCGGTTCACCGTCAACCAGGCGCTCGGCGTCCTCGAAATGCGCGATCAGGCAGGCATCGAGGAGTTCGCCTCCACCGCGCCTTCGCAACTGCCCACCGCCGGGCTGTTCGACGGCGTGTCCAACGCCGACTTCGGTCGGCTCGGTGTGGACCCGGACCTGGTGCCGCTGCTGCGGCTGATCAGCACAGACGAGCAGCTGGAAAGCCTTGGCCGGCGGCTGCCCGAGGTGCAGCTCGACGTTCTGCGTGGCCTAGCCAGCGGGCTGCCCGTCGAGGATGTCTGGGCCGAGGTAGCCAACCGGATCGTGTCGGGTGTCGACACCGATGACCTCCTGACCGCAGCTCGTCGTACGCCAGAGCGGATCGCCTTTGTCTCCGGCCCTGTGGAGTTGTCGGCCATCCTCGCCCACCCCTTCGACGTGTGGCGCACCTTCCTGCACCCGACCCAACGCGACGTTGCCTACCGGGAGGTCTACAGCGGTCCGGCGCTGGTGACCGGCAGCGCCGGCACCGGGAAGACCGTTACCGGCCTACACAGGGCGGTCTTCCTCGCGCAGGGGCTGCCGGACGACGGCTCGAAGGTGCTGCTGACGACGTTCACCCGCGCGCTCGCCGAGGCACTCGGCAAACAGCTGTACCGACTCACCGCCGATCCGAAGGTACGGGCACACGTCGACGTGGTCAGTGTCGACAAGCTGGCGTACGAGATCGTTGCGCGCGGCGGAAGGGTCGCGGTCGCTGAGGACGATGTCACGGACCGGCTGTGGGAGCAGGCCGCGAAGGCCGGGCCGACGTACGTGAACCGAGCCGGCCGGGTGACCAGCTTCAGCGCCGCCTTCCTCAAGCGCGAGTGGGAGCAGGTGGTGCTCGCACAGCAGGTGACCAGCCTGGAGGAGTACCGCGACGCCCCGCGTAGGGGCCGCGGTGAAGGGCTGCGCGCCGCCCAACGGGATCAGGCGTGGACCGCGATCGAAGGCGTCGCGCGCGAGCTGGCGAAGCGGCGCCTGCGTACCCATACCCAGCTCGCCGACGGCGCGGCCGCGATCGCGCGCCAGTCACCCGCCCCGTACCGGCACGTCGTCGTCGACGAGGGGCAGGACCTGCACCCGGCACAATGGCGGCTGCTGCGCGCCCTCGTCGCACCCGGGCCGAACGACATGTTCCTGCTGGCCGACCCGTACCAGCGCATCTACGACAACCACGTGTCGCTCGCCCAACTCGGCATCGGGGTGCGCGGCCGGACCCGCCGGCTCACCGTCAACTACCGCACCACCCACGAGATCCTGGACCTGTCGGTCAAGGTCCTTAACGGCGACGCCGCTCTCGGCCTCGACGGCGAGAACGACACACTGCGCGGCTACCGCTCGATTACCCGCGGCGGCGCGCCCGTCGTCGCCGCGCACGGCAGCCGCGACGGCGAGTTCGAGGCGCTGATCGAGCAGGTGGGAACCTGGCTGGACCAGGGAGTGGAGCCCCACGCGGTCGGTGTCGCCGCCCGCACCGGGCAACTCGTCAAGACCATCAGCAAGACGTTGAGCGACGCCTACATTCCCGTCGCCGACGACAAGCGGGGCGTCGACGGGGTGCGGGTCGCCACCATGCACCGCATGAAGGGACTGGAGTTCCAGTGCCTCGCGGTCGCCGGACTGGACGCGGGCGTGCTGCCCGCACCGAACGCGGTGACGTCCGCGGCGGAGGACCCACACGCCCACATGCAGGACCTGCAGCGTGAGCGCTGCCTGCTGTTCGTCGCGCTGACCCGCGCCCGCGACGTGCTCTACCTGTCGCACAGCGGAGCGCCCAGCCCTCTGCTGCCGGGGGCACGATGAGCACCCGCATCGTCGCCGGCGGCCCGAAGCTAGGCGACGCGGCCCGCTCGGTGTGGGGCAAGACCGACCGCAGAGGTCTGTCGCCGGTGGGCTGGCTGCCTCTGTGGCGACACCTGGCCGACTCCGCCGACGTGGCCGGCCGACTGTGGGATCACTGGCTGAGCCCAGCCGTGCGCCGCCGCATTGCCGACGAACTGCCCGCTGGTGACGCGGACGCCCGCACGCTGGCCGTCTGGTTGGCCGGCGTGCACGACATCGGCAAGGCCACGCCCGCCTTCGCCTGCCAGGCGTACGCGTTGGCGGAGCGCATGCGCGACCGCGGGCTCGGCTACGACCGAGAGCTGATCCGCGCCGACCGCCGCTACGCCCCGCACGCCACCGCCGGGCAACTTGTGCTGGCCGACTGGCTGAACGAGCAGGGCTGGACCAACCCGCACCCGTACACAGTCGTCGTCGGCGGCACCACGGGGTACCGCCGACCGACGAGGGCCTCCGCGACGTGCAGGTCCGCCCACACCTGCGCGGTGACCAGGCGTGGCAGCAAGTGCAGCAGGAGTTGCTGACCTGGATGACCGAGCGGTCGGGGGCAGCTGACCGGCTCATCGAGTGGAACGAAGCGCCGCTGTCACAGCCGGCCCAGGCCGCCCTCACCGGCCTCGTCATCGTCGCCGACTGGATCGCCAGCAACGAGGAATTCTTCCCGTACACGCTCGACAGCGCGGACGCCGATCGGCTGCTGGCCGGTTGGGAGCTGCTGGACCTACCCGTACCGTGGCATCCGGCCGCGCCGCCGGCGAGCGTGGACGCGCTGTTCGCGGCACGGTTCGAGCTACCCGCCGGCGCGGTGCCACGCACGGTGCAGCGCACCGTCGCCGAACTCGCCGCGACCATGCCCGTGCCCGGGATGATGATCGTCGAGGCGGCGATGGGGGAGGGCAAGACCGAGGCGGCGCTGGCGGCGGTGGAGATCTTGGCCCGCCGCACCGGGGCGTCCGGCTGCTACCTCGCCCTACCCACCCGGGCCACCAGCGACGCCATGTTCGGTCGGATGTTGTCCTGGCTGCTCCGGTTGCCCGACGCGCAGGTCGGTCGGGGTGACCGCGACGTGCGGCTGGCTCACGGCAAGGCGGCGCTCAACCCCGAGTACGACCGGCTGCAAACGACGTCGCTGCCCAGTGGCATCGCCGAGGATGCGGGCGGCACCGACGTCGGCGTACACGCCTGGCTAGCCGGGTCGAAGCGAACGCTACTGTCCAGCTTCGTTGTCGGCACCATCGACCAGCTGCTGTTCGCGGCGCTACGCAGCAAACACCTGGTGCTGCGCCACCTCGGTCTGGCCGGCAAGGTCGTCGTCATCGACGAAGCGCACGCCTACGACGTCTACATGGGTCGATTCCTGGACCGGGCGTTGGAGTGGCTCGGGGCGTACGGCGTGCCGGTCGTCGTGCTCTCCGCGACGCTGCCGGCGCACCGCCGGGCTGAGCTGATGGAGGCGTACGACCGCGGCCGGCTCGGACCGCCGCCCCCGCTCACCTGGCGTGATCGGGGTAAGCCGAGGGCCGACCACCACGCGGCGCTGCGCACCGACCTGCGATACCCGCTGGTGACCGCATCGGAAGCGGGGCGTGGTGGCACCGCGACCACCTGCGCAGACTCCGGCCGCAGCATCACCGTGCAGCTGCGACGCCTGGACGATGACCTGCCCACCCTGGTCGAGCTGCTGCACGGGCAGCTCGCGGACGGCGGCTGCGCACTCGTCGTACGGAACACGGTCGCGAGGGTCCAGCAGACGGCGGCGGAGCTACGGGCGGCACTCGGGCCGGACACTCCAGTGTCGGTGGCGCATTCCCGGTTCATGGCCGTCGACCGTGCCGCGAAGGACCGCTGGCTGCGCGACACGTTCGGGCCGCCCGGTAGGGGCAGCCGCCCACAGCGGCACGTCGTGGTGGCCAGCCAGGTTGCAGAGCAGTCCCTCGACATCGATTTCGACCTGTTGGTCACCGACCTGGCCCCGGTTGACCTGGTGCTGCAGCGCATCGGCCGGCTGCACCGCCACCCGCGCGGCGACCGTCCCGCCCGGCTCGCTGTGCCCACGTGCTACATCACCGGCGCCGACTGGACGCGACCCCAGGAGCCGCCGCAGCCGGTCACCGGTTCACGTCGCGTCTACCAGCCCGCCACGCTGCTGCGCAGCGCCGCCGTTCTGCTGCCGTACCTCGACGGCGCGTCCCTGCGGCTGCCGGCGGACATCGCGTCGCTCACCCAGTCCGCGTACGGCGGTGCCGCAGTCGGCCCGGCGTCGTGGCAGCCTGTGATGGTCGAGGCGGAGGCGCGACTGCGGGACGACATCGTCGCCAAGGAGCTCAAGGCCAACGGCTTCTGCTTGGCTGAGGTCGCGGAGCGTGGCGTCCCGCTGATCGGGTGGCTCTCCGGCGGTGTTGGTGACGCGGACGAGCACACGGCTCGGGGCCACGTCCGCGACACCGACGGCGAGTCACTTGAGGTCCTGCTGTTGGTACGGACACCGAACGGCCTGGTTCTCCCGCCATGGATCGACGGTGGCGGGATCGCGGTGTCGACCGGCAGTGTCCCGCGTTGGCCACTGCCGCGGCAGATCGCGCGCTGCACCCTGCCGCTGCCACGCGCGATGACCGCCGCAGACGTCATCGACGAGGTCATCGCCGAACTGGAGCGGCGCACCGACGCCACCGCATGGCAGGACAGCCACTGGCTGGCCGGCGAGCTCGTGCTCGACATCGACGCGGACGGACGGGCCACCGTGGCCGGCTTCGACTTGCACTACGACCCGGACGAAGGCCTGCGCGTCATCCGCGCCGATGCCTGAATTCACTTCGACCACAAAGGAGGTGATGTCGGTGACCGACTCACCGCACCCAACCGGATTCTCACTGCTGGATGAGACGTGGATCCCGGTGCTAGACGTCTCGGGTCAGCGCCGCGAGGCATCGCTGCTGGGCCTGTTCGAGCAGGCCGGCGACGTGCGCCTGATCGCTTGTGAACTCCCCACGCAAACGTTCGCGATCCTCCGGCTGGCGCTGGCGATCCTGCATCGGGCCACCGGCGGCCCACCTGGGGAGGCTGCCTGGCAGGCGCTGTGGCGAGAGCGCCACCTCCCGCTGGTGGACATCGCGGACTACCTCGACGCGTTTCGCGACCGGTTCGACCTCCTTCACCCGGAGCACCCGTTCTACCAGGTCGCCGACCTGCGGGCGGAGAAGAACAACACGTACGGGCTGGAGCGGCTCATCGCCGACGTGCCCAACGGCATGCCCTTCCTGACCAGCCGGGCCGGTAAGGGGATGGAGTCGATTACACCGGCCGAGGCGGCCCGCTGGCTGGTCCACTGCCAGGCGTACGACCCGTCGGGCATCAAGACAGGCGCGGTCGGGGATCCACGGGCCAAGAACGGCAAGGGCTACCCGATTGGCCCCAGCGCGCTCGGCTGGCTAGGCGGCGTCTTCCTTGAGGGCGCGACCCTGCTGGAGACGCTGCTGCTCAATCTGGTGCCGATCGCGCCCAACTGGCAAATAGCCGACGAGCGGGACCTGCCGGTATGGGAGCGCGAGCCGCAGACGGCCGTCGAGGAGGCCGACTCGACACGCGGCCCGTACGGCCTGCTCAGCCTCTACACCTGGCAGTCCCGACGAATCCGGCTGTTCGGCGATGCCCGTGCCATCACCGGAGCCATGATCTCCAATGGTGACCGGCTCGAATGGCAGGATCGGCATCTGCTGGAGCCGATGAGCGTCTGGGGACGCAGCGCGCCGCGCGAGCGCGAACAGAAGCGGACCCCGGTCTACCTGCCCCGGCCGCACGACCACACCCGAGCACTGTGGCGAGGACTGCATACCCTGCTGCCATCGCCACCGCCGCTGGGTGCCGAACCGCCGCAGCGGCTGTCGCCGATGGTAGTGCAGTGGCTGGCTCGGCTGACCGTGACCGGCGGTGTCGGGTCGGACTTCCAGGTCCGTCCCCGCGCCACCAGCGCCACCTACGGCACACAGCAGGCGGTCATCGACGAGGTGTTCAGCGACGCGCTGACCATGAACGTGATGCTGCTGGTCGAGCATTCGGCGCTGCGTGCGACGGCCGTTGACGCTGCTGCCGACGCCGAGGCCGCGGTCCGGATGTTGCGCCGGCTCGCCACCAACCTGGTACGGGCCGCGGGCAGCCGGGATACCGACAGCGGGGACGGCGAGCGGGCGGCCGAACGCGCGTACGCCCTGCTGGACCGCGCGTTCCGTGACTGGCTGGCGCAGCTCGGTCCCGACAGCGACTCGGTAGCGGAGCGCGCCTCGTGGCAGCGCCTGGTGCGGCGGGGCGTCGAGCGGATCGGCGGTGAGCTGGTCGCCGCCGCTGGCCCAGCGGCCTGGGTCGGCCGGCCCGGCGCGGACCGCACGGGCAAGGAAGTGCACTACTCCAGCTCGCAGGCCGAGGCGTGGTTCCGCGCAGGCCTGGCCAAGGTGTTGCCGATGGCGGCCCAACCCTCACGTCAGGAGCAGGAGGTAGCAGTATGACGATGACTGAGATGGATCAGCCGGAGTCTCTGGCCCGCAAGCCGTGGGGACGGCGTCGCAGTGAACTGGGCGAACACGTCGCCCGGACGGTCGGCGGTCTGCAGGTGCGGCTGCTGCGGGATCCGCCCCAGCCGGAGGCGGTCAGCGCACTTGCCCGACTGCGTCGCGCCATCGGCCGCGTCCCCGGGTTCGACTACACGCTGGAGTCCTACATGCAGGTGCCGGAGCGCCTGTTGGGCTTCCAACCGTCCGACGATGCCACCGATGCCGAGTACGCCGTACACGACGCGGTCAGCCTGTACGCGCTGCACCAGCAGTCGCGCCGCGACCGAATGCACGTGGACGGACGAGGGCTGGGTCATGCCCTGGCCGACCTCGTCGCTAAGTCCAGCGGACCGGACGGCGTGCGCCGCCGCTTCGCCGCGCTCGGCACCGCCAGCACCTACCACGAGAGCATCTACCACCTTCGCAGCCTGATCACCATGCTGCGCGAGCCCCAGATCCCGCTCGACTACGGATTGCTCGCCGACGACTTGCAGACCCTGCGCCGGCCCGCAGGCCGGCCGAAGGTGCAGGCCACCTGGGGTCGAGAGTTCTTCCGCAGTCGCCCCAGCACCGACATTGACGCCACCGCCACCGATGCCCCCGAGGAGGACCCATCATGAGCCGCACCATCATCGACGTCTACGCGCTGCAGACGGTGCCACCGAGCAACCTCAACCGCGACGACACCGGCTCGCCGAAGACCGCCGTCTACGGCGGGGTACGACGCGCGCGGGTGTCCAGCCAGGCATGGAAGCGAGCGATCCGACTGGCGTTCGCCGGCCTGCTCGACCGCTCCCAGCTCGGCGAGCGGACCAAGCGCGTGGGCGAGTCGCTCGCGACTCGGATCAAGGCCCTCGACCCGAGCGTGTCCGACGAGACCGCGTCCGCGATGGCCGCCCAGGTCTTCGTCGCGTCCGGCCTTGCCAAGGCTGAGAAGAAGAAGGGCGAGGCGAAGGACGTCGAATCCGGGTACCTGCTGTTCCTGAGTCACCGGCAGTTGGACAACCTCGCCGCCGCAGCGCTGGAAGCCTCGCGCACCGGCACCGCCCTGGACAAGGCCCGGTTCAAGGCGCTGGCCAACACCGAACACTCCGTCGACGTCGCCATGTTCGGCCGGATGGTGGCCGACATGGCGGACATCAACGTCGACGCCGCGTGCCAGGTCGCACACGCCATCAGCGTGCACCCGGTCGACAACGAGTTCGACTACTTCACCGCCGTCGATGACCGCAAGGCCGACGCCGACGAGACCGGCGCCGGCATGATCGGCACCATCGAGTTCAACTCGTCGACCCTGTACCGGTACGCGACGGTCGACGTGGACGAGCTGCGTCGTACCCTCGGCGACGCCGACGCCACCCGGGCGGCGATCGAGGCGTTCCTGGTCGCGTTCGCGCGCAGCATGCCTACTGGCAAGCAGAACACGTTCGCGCACCGTACGCTGCCCGACGCGGTCATGGTGCGGGTGCGCGACACGCAGCCGATCAACCTGGTTGGCGCGTTCGAAACGCCGATTCGCGAGACGGACACCGTCGGACGGGTCGAACTGGCCGCAGCAGCCCTGGCGAAGCACACCGTCGCGGTCGAGAACGCGTTCGGCGAGCGTCCGGTCGCCAGCTGGGTGACCCAGGTCGGCGACAAGACTGCGGTGCTGGCCGACCTGGGCAAGGCGGTCACTTTCAGCGAGCTGGTCAACGGGGTGGGGGAGCAGGTCGCCGTGGCGCTCGGACAGCCCGCATGAGCGTGTTGTTGCTGCGGCTGGCTGGTCCGCTGCAGTCGTGGGGCTCGTCCAGCCGCTTCGCCCGCCGGGGCACCGAGGTCGCACCGACCAAGAGCGGAGTGATCGGCTTGCTGGCCGCCGCCAAGGGTGTCCGCCGCACCGAGCCGCTCACGGAGCTGTTGGGCCTGGAGTTCGGGGTAAGGCTGGACCAGCCCGGGCAGATCCTGCGGGACTTCCACACCGCCCGCACCCTCGACGGGCGGGACAGCGCGCCGCTGACCTACCGCTTCTACCTGTCCGACGCGGCCTTCCTCGCTGCCGTCAGTGGTGACCGGGAGTTGCTGCATGGCTTGGCGGAGGCGTTGGCGCGGCCGCGTTTTCCCCTCTATCTCGGGCGCCGTTCATGCCCGCCGGTCGGTCCGATCAGCCTCGGCGTACACGACGGAACCCTCGACGACGCGCTGACCTCGTGGCCGTGGCTCGCCGCGGATTGGTATCGGCGCCGGGCGGCCCATACGGTCCGGCTGGAGATCATCCGCGACGCCCGACCGGGCGAACCGGTCACCGAGACCGTTCCCGACGAGCCCGTCAGCTTCGACCCCGCGCATCGGCAACACACCTGGCGGTCGGTGCTGCGTCGGCACGTCGATGTCACCAACGACCTCGCCGAGCGGGCCGGTGTCACCGAGCACGACCCGCTGAGCCTGCTGGGAGGATGACCATGTTCCTCACCCGATTCCGGATCAACCCGGCACGCCGAGGCGCGCGGAAGCTGCTCTCCTCGCCACACGCCATGCACGCGGCCGTCCGCGCCGCCTTCGCCGTCCCAGAGGACCACGAGCGGGCCAGCACCCGTACCCTGTGGCGGCTAGACACCCCGGCCACCGCGACCGTGCACCTCTACATTGTCAGCCCCGGCCGACCCGACCTCACCCACCTGGTCGAGCAGGCCGGCTGGCCCACCACGGAAACCTGGGCGACCCGTGATTACGACGGTTTGCTCGGCTCGCTGCGCCCCAGCCAGCAGTGGGCGTTCCGACTCACCGCCAACCCAACCCACAGCGGCCGCAAAACCGCCGACGCGAAGGAAACACAACGCTTCGGCTACCTCCGTGAACCGGAGCAGGTCGAGTGGCTGGCCAGCCGGGCCAGCCGGCACGGCTTCGCCCTAGCGACCCAACACGACGGACGGCCCAACCTGCGGCTGCACCACCGCCAAACGCAGAGCTTCAGACGGGGCATGGGTACTGTCACCCTCACCACGGTGACGTACGACGGCATCCTCCAGGTCACCGATGCGGACGCTTTCCGCCAGACGTTGACCAGCGGGATCGGGCACGCCAAGGCGTACGGCTGCGGCCTGCTTACCCTCGCCCCGACCGGCTGAGTCCGAGCTGACCGATGAAGATCCCAGGCGTGCCGCCAGCCGAACTCGCCGACCTCGCCCGCGCCGAGGACCGGATCAGCTTCCTCTACCTCGAACGCAGCGTGATCCACCGAGATAGCAACGCGATCACCGCAACCGATGATCAAGGTGTCGTGCACATTCCGGCCGCCTCAGTAGGTGTCCTGCTACTCGGTCCGGGCACCAGCATCACCCACCAGGCCATCGCCCTGCTTGCCGACCACGGTGCCACCGCCGTCTGGGTCGGCGAGCGGGGCGTGCGCTACTACGCACACGGCCGGTCACTCGCCGCGTCCAGCCGCCTGCTCGTAGCGCAGGCCGCCGCCGTTAGCCATCGCGACCGCCGGCTCGCCGTCGCCCGCACCATGTACGCGATGCGCTTCCCAGGCGAGAACACCGCCAACCTCACCATGCAGCAACTGCGAGGCAAGGAGGGCGCACGAGTCCGCCGGACGTACCGGGAACACGCCGAACGGACCGGCATCGCCTGGCGCAACCGCGACTATGACCGCGCCGACTTTGCCGCCGGGGATCCCATCAACCAGGCACTGTGAGCCATTTTCATCGTGATCAGGTCGCCTGAGCAGGCACTCAGCGGCGTGTCGTTGCTCCAGACAGGACGAAGCTCCCGGTAGGACAGCAGTCGACCAAGACGCACCGCCCAGCACGGGAGCTTCGTTGCTGACCTATCCTGCCAGCATTCCGCTGTCCACGCGCAGCCTGACCCGCCTGACCGAGCTGATCCGCGATCGACGCCGCACGCTCGGCGGCCGCTGGCGCCGGCTACCCGCGCAGCAGCAGGCCCTGACGGCCCTGGCCCACCTGCGCAACGGCGACACCCTCACCCGCCTCGCAGCCGGCTTCGAGGTGTCCGTGGCGACCGTGTGGCGCTATCTACGCGAGGCCGTCGACCTGCTCGCCGCCTGCGCCGACGATTTCACCGCCGTCATGCGCCAGGCGGCACGGCTGGCCTACGCGATCCTCGACGGCACGCTGATCTCGATCGACCGGGTCGCTGACCAGCGGCCCTACTACTCCGGTAAGCACAAGCGCCACGGGGTGAACGTGCAGGTCCTGGCCGACGCCGCCGGGCGGCTGATCTGGGCCTCACCCGCCCTGCCCGGCTCCGTTCATGACCTGACCGCAGCCCGCACCCACGGCCTGATCGACGCCCTGGCCAGCGCCAACGTGCTGACCTTCGCCGATAAGGGCTACCAAGGCGCCCGCGGTACCATCTGGACCCCATTCAAACGCCGCCGCACCCGCCTGTCCCGCCGGCAGAAGTCCGTCAACCGGCACCACGCCAAAATCCGAGCCCTCGGCGAACGCGCCGTCTCCACCCTCAAGACCTGGAAAATCCTGACCAAGCTACGCTGCTGCCCCCGCCGCGCCACCACGATCGTGCAGGCCATCCTCGTCCTCCAAGCCGCCGAGGACGCCCGCTACCCACGATGAAAATGGCTCTGTCTGCCGCACACGCCTGTCTGTACGGCATCGTGCACACGGTCATCGTCGCGCTCGGAGCCGCGCCCGGTCTCGGCTTTGTTCACACCGGGCATGAACGCGCTTTCGTGTACGACATCGCCGACCTTTACAAGGCTGAGATAACCATCCCCGTTGCTTTCGATGTGGTGGCTGGCGGCTCGACCGACATCGGCACCGACACTCGACGCGCCGTGCGTGACCGTGTACACGATGGGGCCATCCTCGCCCGATGTGTACGCGACATCCGCATGTTGCTGCTCCAACCCCAACCAGGTGGCGAGATTGAGGATGAAGACTCCCTTCGCCTCTGGGACGACACCGGGCTCGAACTGAGTGCGGGTCGCAATTACGCCGACATTGGCCAGGTCGATTTTTGATGACCGTCATTATCCTCACCGCCTGCCCACCCGGACTGCGTGGGCATCTGACACAGTGGCTGTTTGAACTTTCCGCTGGCGTGTACGTCGGCCACGCGAGCACTCGCGTACGCAACAGATTGTGGACTCGAGTGACCGACATGGCTGGTGCGGGCCGGGCACTGATGGTCTTTCAGGTTCGCGGTGAACGGCGACTTTCGTTCCTGGCGCATGACCATCACTGGACCCCTGTAGATGTGGATGGCGTGACCCTGATGCGTCGCCCTGCTGACCCGATGGTCAACCCTGCCGTGCCCGAGGGCTGGAGCAAGGCGGCCAGGCGCCGCCGGTTTGGGCGCCGCGGGCGACCAGCGTAGAGGATGCCGGGCGGCAAGGGCGGCTTTTCCCAAGCTCGACGCGGTGGGACCACCCCGCGTGCGGGGGGAGCAGGACGCCAACGGCGCACGCATCACGAAGGCCGCCGGACCATCCCCGCGTGCGCGGGGAGCAGGGCGAGCCCGACGGCGCCGGTAGTGAGCACGGTGGACCACGCCCGGCGTGCGAGGGGAACAGCCCGAGGTCATCGTCTTCGACAACCTCATGGACGGACCACCCCCGCGTGCGCGGGGAGCAGCGGGGGCGACCGCACAGGCCGGTGCGTCGACCTGGACCACCCGCGTGCGCGGCGAGCAGGTGGCGGTCATTTTCCCGGTCAGGCCGATCCCCGGACCACCCCCGCGTGCGCGGGGGAGCAGGTGTGGCATCTGCGGCTGGACGACGGGCACCGGGGACCACCCCCGCGTGCGCGGGGAGCAGGTGCGGCGGGCCCGGCCGCGCGCCCCTGGGGTGGGGACCACCCCCGTGTGCGCGGGGAGCAGATCCGCTGCACCAGTGCAAGGATCTGCGGCAGGGGACCACCCCCGTGTGCGCGGGGAGCAGGGTCGGCGGGTGGCGTGCCGACCCGGCTGACGGGGACCACCCCCGCGTGCGCGGGGAGCAGTATGACCCGGCGGTCGACCCCGAGGACCTCTGGGGACCACCCCCCGCGTGCGCGGGGAGCAGGGGCTCTTGCGCTTCTTCCGCAGTGCGGCGGTCGGACCACCCCCGCGTGCGCGGGGAGCAGGTCGAGGTGATCCGGCCGCCAGCGAAGGACACCGGACCACCCCCGCGTGCGCGGGGAGCAGGACTCGTCGGTGACGGGGACGTCCTGGCCCCACGGACCACCCCCGCGTGCGCGGGGAGCAGTCGGCGGCGCGGGCGTTGAGCTGCTCGTTGGCCGGACCACCCCCGCGTGCGCGGGGAGCAGGGCATGCGCTGGTTCACCATGACCCCGAACACGGGACCACCCCCGCGTGCGCGGGGAGCAGGCGTGGGCCGACGTGTTCAGCGCGATGGAGGAGGGACCACCCCCGCGTGCGCGGGGAGCAGGCCCCCGGCGGTCGGACGCCCGGGTCGGGGACGGGACCACCCCCGCGTGCGCGGGAGCAGACCTTGGTCCAGATCCTCAGCGGGTCGCCCTCCGGACCACCCCCGCGTGCGCGGGGAACAGCTGGCGCCGACGTGGTCGCTGGTGGGGTTGGTGGGACCACCCCCCGCGTGCGCGGGGAGCAGAGGTAGTGGGATCGGCTCGGGGTCGCGAGGACCACCCCGCGTGTGCGGGGGAGCAGGACCCCGCTTCGATCCTGTCGGCCGTGACGGCGGGACCACCCCCGCGTGCGCGGGGCGCAGGCCACCCTCCATGCAGGATGCACGTGGGTCACCGGACACCCCGCGTGCGCGGGGAGCAGGACAGGGGTGAGGCTGGCCCGACTGCGGACATTGGACCATCCCCGCGTGCGCGGGGAGCAGCCCATCCAGCTGTTCAACAAGGCCACCGACCCGGGACCACCCCCGCGTGCGCGGGGAGCAGGCCGTCTACCGGGAGGGGGCGGCGGAGCCGGAGGGACCACCCCCGCGTGCGCGGGGAGCAGCCGCGTCGAACTTCGTCCACTGCCACCACCCGAGGAGACCACCCCCGCGTGCGCGGGGAGCAGGTGCCGGAGGATCCCGCGTTGCCTGACGACAAGGGACCACCCCGCGTGCGCGGGGAGCAGCCATCGGGCACCGGTCTACCGTGCACCCGGGCAGGACCACCCCCCGCGTGCGCGGGGAGCAGATCGCCTTCAGCGCGGCGGCCGCGGCGTCGTACGGACCACCCCCGCGTGCGCGGGGAGCAGTCTCCCCACCATTATCGTTCGTGTAAGTCGCCAGGACCACCCCCGCGTGCGCGGGGAGCAGACCAGGTTCCAGCCGGGCAAAAGGTGCCCGCCGGGACCACCCCCGCGTGCGCGGGGAGCAGCACATCGGACTGGTCACGACCGTGCACGGCACGTTCGAGGACCACCCCCGCGTGCGCGGGGAGCAGCCGGCGCTGGCGACCGGATCGAAGTCGGTCCTGGGACCACCCCCCGCGTGCGCGGGGAGCAGGACCGGGAGGGCTTGCGGGCCGTCCTGGACGCGGGACCACCCCCGCGTGCGCGGGGAGCAGGTCGAGCCAGCCGCGGAGGTTGACGACGACGGCGGACCACCCCCGCGTGCGCGGGGAGCAGGTCGAGCCAGCCGCGCAGGTTGACGACGACGGCGGACCACCCCCGCGTGCGCGGGGAGCAGACTTCCTGAGCTGGCGCTCTAAGGATCAACCATGCCGATTTACTTCACTTTGGCTGGGGATACTTCGCATGCTCCATTCCCGAAACTAGACGACAGTGGCGCGCGGGAATTAGCGGAGCCCGCTGCCGTAGGCGCCTGCGCCGGCACCGTATCTGCTTGTCGGTGTTGGCGATTGTGCCAGATCTCAGGGTAGTCGAAGATCGAGTTGGCGAGTTCGATGAGCCAACGCCGCGGGTCGAGCAGTTCGACCTGCGCACCACTCTTTGGCCGGATGCATGGTGCCGGCCGCAGGCTTGGCGAGAGCCGTCGCAAGCGTCCGGCGGCTCCATGTCGGCATCTGCTCGGTCAGCAGATCCGGTTGCGGGGAGCAGGCTCCGCTTCCAGTGCCTCGGCGTGGGTGGAGGTGGCGACGTAGTGTCCGACCCCCGTCGAGCAGCATACGCTCGTGCGGAAGGCCTCGACCGCGCAGCTCCCCGGCGAGATCTTGCACGTCGTTGGCTTCGCTACGTCGGCGGCGGTGCCGTGGATGAGCAGGGGCGGTTCGTCGGATATCCGCAGCACGAACTCGTCCGGCGCCACTGTGCAGCCGGGTCGCGTAGGCGAACTGGAATCGAGGCACGGTTGCCGCCCAGCATCGGCGTCCACGATCGCTGACACCGCGGTCGCTGCGGCAAAATCGACCCTCCTGCGTCACCGCATGCAACGTGCGGTGTACCCGCCGGTACTGCCCCGCGGATGAATACCTGACCCGGGAATCAGGGGGTCGGCGACGGGGCGGCCGCGCCCATGACGCCGCCGAAGAACATCAGGATCGTGAAGGCGATCATCGGACCCACGAACACGTAGCCCAGGACGAGACCGGCGATCGCCATGCCGTGACCCGACCTTGTGCCGTCCCGGGTCTCTCGCAGGGCGACGTGGCCGAGGATGACGGCGAGGATGCACGGCAGGCCGAACAGGCACCAGCCGCCGAGTACGCCGAGGATTCCGAGCACCATTGACGCGGTCGCCGTGCCCGATGTGAGCGGCGGCTGCACGGTTACCCGTTGCACGGGTTGGGGGTAGCCGGCGGGTTGGTAGGGCGTGGCGGAGACCGGAGGGTACGGGCCGGGCAGGCCGGACACCGGCGGGAACGGTCCTGGGACGCCGGAGACCGGCAGCGGACCGGCGGGGTCGTGGTGGGGCTGCGGGTAGGTCATCGTCAGGGTTCCGTTCTTCCGGCCAGTTGGGTGAGCAGGGCGCTCACCTCGGTGTGCAGGCGGCGCAGCTCCGCGGCTGTCGGCGCCAGCTCGTAGCAGTGGTGGTGGGCGACGGCCGACAGGGTTGCCCAGGCGAACGCGACGCGGCGCGCGACGGCCGCGCCAGGCCCGAGCCGGCCGCGCAGCATCAGCTGCTTCGCCCGGCCCTGCCGGCACTGCGCCACCGCCGGCCTGGTCTGCTGCCAGTAGGTGTCGATGCCGCCTTCGAGGGCGAGCCGGATCAGGCAGGCGCAGGCCCGTGGCCACCATCCGGCGTTGGCTGCAGCCGCGCCGAACGTACCGGCGCCGCGCAGCAGCTGGTCGGCCGCCGCCAGGCAGTGCCGGGGCGTCGGCGTGGCCGCTCCGGCATCGGCACGGGCGGTCACGACAAGGCCTTCGCGAGGTGGCGGGTGTCCGCGACCAGGCCGGGCAAATCTGCCAGGTACGCCCCGTGCACGCCCTCCCGGCACGCCTGGTAGGCCGCCACGGCCCGCTGCCCGTACCGGCGATTCAGGTGCCCGAGCACGTCGCCGCCTCGTTCGGCGTCGTCGAAGAGCGCCAACGCGACCGTGGTGGCCAGCCGCCGAGACGCGTCCACGATGGCCACCTCGATGTCGTGGTGCGGCATCCCGCGCGTCACCCGCTGCCGCCACACGACCCGGTGGCAGGCTGCCTCCAGCGCCGAGCGGCACAGCTCCGCCACCACCGGTCCGCACACCTCGGCCGGGATTTCGTCGTTGCGCGACAGCGCGTACGCGTCGTCGAGGTAGCGGGTTACCGGGTCAGAGCCGGGCCGCAGCGTCACCGCCGACCGCTCTGCGCGGGTCACCTCGACGATCCGGGCCTTGCCCAGGTCGAGGCGGCGGACCGCCTCGGGCAGCCGGGTGTCGTGAGTGAACACCACCACCTGCCGCTGCTCCGCCAGCTCCGCGAGCACCCGGGCCAGCCCGTCGACCTTGGCCGGGTCCATGCTCTGCACCGGGTCGTCGACGACGATGAACCGGAACGGGCTCTCCGGGGCGCATCCGCGCGGCAGGAACGTCGCCAACCCCAGGGCGTGCATCTCGCCCTGGCTCATGACCCCGAGTGCGGTGCCGTTGTCGGCGCCGTCCACGCTGACCGGGAACACCACCCGCCGCCGGGTGTTCGCCCCTTCGAGGGTCATCGCGCCCAGCTCGACGTTGCTCTCCTGCCGCAGTTGCGCCCAGATCCGCTGCGAATGCTGCGCGAACGGCGCCACCCGCTCGTTGCGCAGCTGGACCGCGGTGGCCTTCAGCCAGGCCCGCGCCGCCTTCACCCGGGCCAGCATCGCGTCCCGCTCGGGCAGCCCGGCCGCGACGTCGACCCAGCCGCGCAGCTCGCCCGCCGCCCGCCGCCAACCGGTGTCGCGCTCCCGCAGGAACCCCTCGGCGTACGCGCGGGCCGCCTCCGCCGCGGCCACGACGGCCGGGTACCGCGCGGTGAGGTGCGCCGCCAGCTCCGCAGGCTCACCGGGTACGCGCCGCAGCGCGGCCACGGCCTCGCGCAGCCCGTCCAGCGGCACCTCCGCCGCGTCACCCTCCGGCACGGTGAGGTCGTCAACCAGGTGGTGCGCCTGCCGGAGCAGCGCGCTCAGCCGCGCCGCCGCCGACTGGGCAGCGAGGCTACGGTCTCGCAGCTGCGCCAGCGACACGCTGGCGGCGGTGCGCCAGTCCCCGTCGAGGGTGCCGGCGGCGCAGACCGGGCAGGCACCGTCGCCGGCGTCCGCGTGGTGCTCCATGGCGAGGCGGAGCAGCTCCGCGCTGCGCAGCGCCGCCCGGGACCGACCGCCGTCGTGCCGCTGCGCCTCCGCGGCGGCGTCGGCCAGCTGGACGGCCAGCCGCGCCACCTCGTCCGACGCCGGCACGGTCAGCGCAACCAGTTGCCGGCACAGCAGCAGCGGCCCGTCGGCAATCGCCTCCTCCGGCTCGTCGAGGATCGCGGTCAGCGCCGCAAGGTCGACCACGCTGCGGCCCGTCAGCAGCGCGGCGGCCCGCCGGGCCCGGTCGTCGGCGACCTCGGCCAGGCGCTCGGCGAGAGCGGCGCGCCGGGTGCGTACGTCCTTGATGGCGGCGTCGATGGGCCGGGCGGCGGCCATCAGCCGCTGGTCGGCCTCGGTGATCGCCTCCAAGCCGAGGATCGCGGAGATCGCGTCGAAGAGCTGACTCTGCGTGCCGGCGGTGAGCCGACCCAGCTCGGCGGCGGTGAGGAACGGCCGGTACAACTCCAGCGGGCGGGCCAGTTCCAGCTCTGTCAGGTCGGCGTGCCGGCCCCGGTCGCTGGTGACGGTGACCTCCGCGTCGGGCAGCGCCGCGCCGACCGGCCACGACCGGGTAATCGTCACCGGCTTCGCCACGCCGTCGGTGCGCAGCTGCACCACGATCCAGCACGGGTCGGGGGAGTGCAGGTTGCGCCACCCCGTACGCCAGACGCTGTTGCGGTCGGCCCAGCGGGCGCTGTCGCCGGTCAACGCCAGCTCGACGGCCTCGGCGAAGCTCGACTTGCCGGAGCCGTTGCGGCCGACCACCAGGGTGAGGCCCGGGCCGGGGGCGATCTGGAGGGTGCGCTCCGGGCCAACGCCGCGGAACCCAGCGACGGTGATCGAGGAGAGCCAGATCTGCGTCGGCGGCCCGTCGGTTGTCGGGGCGGGCAGGCCGAGGGCGGTCCGCTTGCCGGCGAGGGCAGAGGCCAGGTCGGTATCGCCGCTGAACGCGGCGAGGACGACCTCGGCGATGCCGTCCGGTACGTCGTCGGCGGCGAGCCGGTCGAAGATCAGCTCGGCCAGCGGTTCCGTGTGGCGGGTGGGCCCGGGCTGTGTCGCGGGGGAGTGCTGACGGGGCAGCGGCATGGTGATCTCCAGGCGCGTGGTCTCCGCGGGCCGGCATCAGATGCGGGCCCGCCCGGGTGAGCGGTGGGGGCAAGGTTGCGGATGCGGTGATGTTGATGTCGTGGACGGGTCAGCTGCTCTTCGGGTCGCTGTCGAGCTGCCCCGTCTGTGCAGGCGTCAGTGGGGCAAACGCCGTTCGCCGTACCGCTGCGAGCTCAAGGTGCAGCCGGAGAAGTAGATGATCAACAAGCCCGTCGGTCAGGCGTCCATGCCGGGACCGGCCCAGGGGTGGATTGTGGCGGCGGTGGACGAGATGGCGGTGCCGTTATCGGTGCGAACGATGATCGTCTCCCGTGGGTGTGCAGGCTGCGGATGCGGTCAGCGTGCGACGGTCGTGTGCCAGTCGCGCAGGAAGGCATCGACCAGGGAATGCGCCCGGGGGCGCACGTCGAAGGGCTCATCCATCCGGTCGGTGCCCCGGCCGCGCAGGCCGTAGTGACCGTCGCTGACGACGTACCTCACGGCGGGGCGTCTGGGCGTAGGCGCACAACGCGACGGCGCGCTCGTGCAGGGGTGCGGGGAGCAGGTCCAGGGCTTGCAGGAACTCATCGGGACGCACGATGCCTCCTGACGTCTCGTAGTGGGGTGAGGGAGGGCGCTGGGCAATGGGCCTCGTCGTCTCGGCGCTGCGGGCTGATGTTCTCGGCGGATCAGGCGGGCGTGATGCTCCAGTTGCCGTCCGCCGTGATTTGGACGAGGGCGGGGGCCTGGAGCGGACGGACTCCGGAGTAGCCACCGATCTCGTTGACGAGCAGGCCGCCTTCGCCGGTCTCGATCGAGTAGGCATGGATGACGAAGTTCGAGCTGCCCCTTGTGTGGGTGATCTTCGCGGCGGTGGCTTCGCCGCCCAGTACCAGCACGTCGTCACCCTTGCCGCTTGCTTTGCCGGCGAGCGCCTTCGTGGCCAGCTGGTCTACCGAGCCGATGGTCAACGTCCAGGACCCGGAAGCCTCGATCTCGAACTGGGTCGTCAGGGACCCGTTCTCGAGGTTGATCCATCGCTTGCCGCTGTAGGAGCCGATCTCGTTGACCAGCAGGCCGTCTCCGTCGCTCTTCAGAACAGTGTTGCTGGAGCACTTGCAGGTGAACTTCACGACCGACAGCTCGGTCAGCTCCTTGACTCGTACCACGTCGTCGCCGCGTCCCTTGATCACCTTGGGCTTCGGGGTCGGCGGAGGCGTGGTCGGCTCGGGAGCGGCGGTCGTGGGAGCGGCCGTCGTCGGGGCGGCCGTCGTCGGGGCGGCGGTCGCCGGTGTAGCCGTGGTCGGGGTGGCGCTGCTCGGGACAGGCACAGCCGAGCTGCTGGCGCTGGCAACCGGGTCAGCGTCGTCGCTAGTGACTGCGCCGACCACTGCGCCGCCGCAGCAGAGGGCGATGACGAGGGCGATACCGCCGATGGCCCAGGCGCGGGCGTTGGCGCGCTTGGTCGGTGTTGCGGCACCGGGTAGGACGCTGCCGGGGGGAACCGGGGTGGGAGACGTGGGGGTAGCCGGGTGGGCCGACGGCTGCGGCGGGGAGGTGGGTTGCTCGGGGATTGGAGCGGTCGGATCCGACATGGTGTCTCCTGCTGCTCATGGAAGTCGTCGTGAGGTGATCGGTTTCATCTGGCAGCTCAGGGGATGGTGAGGGTGAAAGGACCCCTGTCCGTCTTGGTGGTGAAACCGAAGGCGTCGACCTGGTACAGGTCTGTCTCGGGCACCTCGAAGGTGAGGGCAGAGGTGCAGACGTAGTCCCTGGTCTCTGTGCTGCCGCTGATCTCGCCGTCCAGCGGGATGGACTTGGCGCTGAGGACGTTGCCGTTGCCGTCGGAGACAGTGAGGCTTTGGCTGGGGAATGGCTTGAACCTGTCGGAGTACACGCAGGTGGAGCCGTCCATGTTGGTGCAATACAGGCCGTTGCTGCACTGGAGGGTGACGCGCAGGGTCACCCAGGCGGGGTGCCGGACTGGCGGTGGCGGTGCTGGCCGCGGGCGAGGTGGCTGTGGTCGGTTCGGCGCTGGTGGCTTGACTGCAGGCGGTTAGTGCGAGGGCCGTGATGAGCAGAGCGGCGCTGATCGCCTTTTTCACGGGCAGCAACCTTCCGGTGGGTGGGCAGAGTTGAACGCGGAGCACCTGACGCGGTCCGGCCGGTGGTGCCCGCCCGGTGCGAGGCGGATCAGGTGAGGGCGACCTCGACGCCGCCGGAGAACGGGGAGTCGTGCAGCTCGAGCTTGGTGAGCTTGACCTTCTTCGGGATGTCGAAGACGACGACGCCGGTGACCTGGTTGCCGGGGTTGATGTCGTTGAGGAAGGTCTCGGCGTTCTTGTTGGCGTAGATGGCGGCACCGGTGTCGGAGGAGTACTCGGTGCCGTCGGCCGCGTACGCCTTCTGGCTGCTGCCGTCGAACATCTGCGCTTCCTTGCCGATGTTCTTGACGTTGAGCGTGACCAGGCAGAACTGGCCCTGGGCCTTCTCGCCGAGCAGGTCGGTGCCGACCTTGGCGACGCCGCACTTGGAGGACTTCACCGTGAACTCGAACTTGCCGTCCCGGGCCGGCTGGCCAATCTTGGCGGTCTTCGGCGCCTTGTCTTCGCCCTTGGCGCCGCTGTCGCTGCCCGAGCTGCCCGAGCTGCTGGAGCTGTCGGTAGTTCCAGAGCTGCAGCCCAGCGCGACGACCGCGGCGGCGACGAGGGCGAGGGTGGTGGTCTTGCGCATCGTTGTCCTCCTGATGTGAACGTTGCGGCGTCAATGAGAGCATTGTCCGAGAACTGTGTCAACAGACGCTGTGAACCTTGACGGATGTGCGAGACTGCGGAGGTGAAGACACCGACCGTCACGGCGGCAGAGATCGCCCGGCTCGCCGGCGTCGGTCGCGCCGCGGTCAGCAACTGGCGCAAGCGGCACCCCGACTTTCCCACCCCAGTGGGCGGCACCACCGCCAGCCCGGAGTTCGACCTAATCCACGTCGAGCAGTGGCTACGCGCCCAAGGCAAGCTCCCCGAGCTGTCCCCCGCGGACCGACTCTGGCAGCACCTCGCAGCCCCGAAAGAGACCCCGGCCTCCGCACTCGCCGCCGTCGGCGCCCTGCTGCTGGCCCGGCTTCGTGGCGAACGCCGCACCCGTGCCACGGTCGACGCCCACCTGTCGGCCCTGCTGCCGGACGTCGACGCCCTCGCCGACGAACTCGGCCCCCAAGCCGCCTTCGACCAGTTGTGGCGACGCTTCTCCGCCCCCGGCCCAGGCCGCCACTACGCCACCTCCGACGAACTCGCCGACCTGATGGTCGGAATCGCCGACGTCAGCCGCGGCTCCGTCCTCGACCCCGCAGCCGGCTCCGGCGCCACCCTGCGGGCCGCCGCCCGCGCCGGCTGTACCTCGGCCTACGGCCAAGAACTCGATCCCGACCTCGCCAAGCTCGCCGCCCTTTGGCTCGCCCTGCGCGACGTTCCCGCCGAGGTCTGCTCCGGCGATTCGCTTCGCGTCGACGCCTTCGCCGGCCGCACCGTCGACGCGGTGGTCTGCCACCCGCCGTTCGGCATCACCAACTGGGGCAGCGAAGAACTCGCCTATGACCCCCGCTGGGAGTACGGCCCCCCGCCACGCACCGAACCGGAACTGGCCTGGGTGCAGCACGCCCTCGCCCACCTACGTCCCGGCGGACACGCCGTCCTGCTCATGCCACCCGCCGCAGCCGGACGGCGCGCAGGCCGGCGCATCCGCGCGGAGCTGCTGCGGCGCGGCGCCCTGCGCGCCGTCATCGCCCTGCCCAGCGGGGTGGCCGCACCACACGGCGTTCCGCTGCACCTATGGGTGCTGCGGCGGCCCGCAGCCGACGTGCCAGCGCCGGCGCGGACCCTGCTGGTCGACGCGGCCGAAGGCGACGTCGCCGAGCTGTCCGCGCGGGTCCTCGCCACGTGGCGGGCTTTCACCACCGCACCCGACGCCGACGTCGAGGAGGCAGGCTTCGCTCGCGCGGTGCCGGTCATCGAACTGCTCGACGAGGAAATCGACCTCACCCCCGCTCGCCGGCAACCTGTCATCGGGGGCGAGCAGACCGGCGAGCATCTCGTACGCACCAGGGAGCATCTGGCCGCCATCGTCGGTGACCTGCCCGCGTTGATGCCGCAGGTCAGCCCCATGCCCGCGGGGGCCCCGCCGCTGTCCACCTCAGTCGCCGAGCTGATCCGCAGCGGTGCGCTCCAACTGATCGGACCGGTGCGTGTCTCCTCCGCAGCCCGTTCCACGAGCAGGTCACGCGTGCTCACCGTGCCCGACGTGTTAGCCGGCGTCGACGCCTCCGAACAGGTCGACGAGCAGGTCGGCCAGGAGATTTCCCTCGCCGTCGGGGACGTGGTGGTGCCCATGATCGCCCACACGTTGACCGCCCGGGTGATCACTGCCGAGGGCGCGCTGCTCGGTCGCAACCTCTACCTGCTGCGCCCCAACCCGGCCGCGCTCGACCCGTGGTTCCTCGCCGGGCAGCTACGCACCTCCGCCAACGAGAAACAGACGTCCAGCCTGTCGGGAACCCCGCGTTTCGACATCCGCCGCGCCCAGGTGCGGCGACTGCCTCTCGACGAGCAGCGGGCGCACGGGGAGGCGTTCCGGCGTCTCGACGCGTTCGAGTCGGCAATCCGACAGGCCGCTTCGCTGGGTGCGGAACTCGTGCAACTGATCGCGGATGGACTGGCGCGAGGCGGTCTGCGACCAGATGGCACGTCCCTGGACCAGCGCAAATCGCCGAGGAGTCACTAGATTCTTGCTCACGCAACGATGTACGGTCATGCGTCCGTCAGGCGTGGGGCCGACACGACGGACCAGCAATTCAGATGGGTGTCATCGTGAGGGGGACGAATGACGCTGCGCAACATCGGCGGCTATGAACTGGTCAAGCCGCTCGGCTCGGGCGGCATGGGCGAGGTGTTCTTCGCCGTCTCGCCAACCGCGGACCGGGTCGCCCTCAAGGTGATCAAGCAGCACCTCATCGAGGCGCCGACGGTTCGGGAACGTTTCGCTGCCGAGGTCGACAACCTCAAGCTGGTGTTCGGCTCCCGAGTCGCCCGCCTCGAGAACGCCGACCCCTACGGCGACCCAGCCTGGCTGGCCGTCGAATACGTCCCCGGTGTGACGTTGCGCCAATACGTCGACGCGAAGGGCCCACTCCCGTTGCCCCTGGCCGCCATGGCCGGCGCGATGCTCGCCGACGGCCTCGCCAAGGTGCACCAAGTCAAGCTGCTGCACCGTGACCTCAAGCCGCAGAACATCATCCTCGGCCCCGACGGCCCCATGCTCATCGACTTCGGCCTGGCAGTGCTGATCGAGCGGGACGACTACCTGACCGAGCCCGGAGCCCTGGTCGGCACGCCGGCCTACATGTCTCCCGAGCAAGTCCGGGGCGAACGGGAGCTAACCTCGGCTGTCGACATCTACGGCCTCGCCGCGACGCTCGTCTTCGCCCTCACCGGCCGCGGGCTCTACCCGCTGACCAACTCCTGGAACCTGCTACTGCGGATCAGCGAACCCGAGGACCTGCCCGACCTCTCCAGCGTGCCCGCCGACGTGGTGCAGCTACTCGGTGCGATGCTCGCCTTCGATCCGACCGCACGGCCCGGGCTCGACGACGTCCGCACCCGCCTGCTGGCCGTCGCCACCGCCACCAGCGGCAAGAGCATCATCGACCTGCGGCAGGAAGTCGCTGACCTTACCTACGACGGTGACGCAGAGCTGCCGGTCCCACCCGAGTTGGACGACCCGCGGCAGAACCCCGAGGGCACAGCGGTCGTCGACGAGGACGCCCCCCCGGTACGCGAGCCAACCCCCACGACCGTTGACCCTGGGCGGCCCACCACCGCCCGCGCCGACGTGGGGTGGCTGGTCGACAAGATCCGCCGCCAGTACGCCCGCCGCTCCACCCTGTAGGAAGGCTGCACCGATGACCACCCCCCAGGCCACGACCTTCGCCCCGGGCTCCCGCATCGCCGTACGGGACGAGGAATGGCTGGTCCGCAGCGTCAAGACCGGCACCGCGGACGGCACCATGGTGAAGGCCGTCGGCGTGTCCGAGTTCGTGCAGGACGTGGAGGCCACCTTCTTCACCGCCCTCGAAGACATCACGGCGCTGATTCCCGAGGAAACGGAACTCATCCAGGACACCTCGTCGCGGTTCCGGCAGAGCCGACTGTTCCTGGAAGCCGTCCTCCGGCGTACCCCGCTGCCCCGCACCGAGCGAGGTCTAGCCCTGACCGACCGATTCCTGCTCGACCCGCTGACCTACCAGCAGCGGCCCGTCGAGCTGGCCCTGTCCGGCCTGCGGCCCCGCATCCTGCTCGCCGACGTGGTCGGGCTCGGTAAGACCCTCGAGATCGGGCTGATCCTCGCCGAGCTGATCCGCCGGGGCCGAGGCGATCGAATCCTGGTGGTCTCACCGCAGCAGGTGCTGGAACAGTTCCAACGGGAACTCTGGACCCGCTTCGCCATCCCGCTCGTCCGGCTCGACTCGACCGGCATCCAGCGCATCCAGCAGGAAATCCCCGCCGGACGCAACCCGTTCACCTACTTCAAACGGGCCATCATCTCCGTCGACACGCTGAAGGACGCGGGCCAGTTCGGCCACCACCTCGACGCCACCACCTGGGACGTCGTCGTCATCGACGAGTCGCACAACCTCATCAACAAGGGCACCCAACGCAACGAGCTGGCCCGACGGCTCGCCGCGAAGACCGACGCGCTGCTGCTGGCCAGCGCCACACCGCACAACGGCGACAAGGAATCCTTCGCCCAGCTGATCTCCCTGCTCGACCCGGCGGCCATCGCCAACGAGAAGAACTACCAGGCCAGCGACATCGCGCACCTTTACCTGCGCCGCACGAAAATCAGCCCCGAGGTGCGCGACCAGATCGGCGACCGCTGGGCCGACCGCGGCCCCTCCCAGGCGCTGCACTGCGCGGCCAGCAAGCTCGAGGAGCAGGTCTTCGACGAGCTGACCGACGTGTGGCTGGCCGGCAAGTGGACCGACGAGGCGATCACCGGCCAGCACCGCCTCTTCCCGTACACCCTGTTGAAGTCTTTCCTCTCCTCCCACCGCGCGCTACACGAGACGGTGACCAACCGGCGCAAGAAGGCCACCGGCACCGAACGGGCAGCACTGGACCGGCTCGCGGAGCTGACCTCCGCGATGACCGACCGCGACTCCAGCAAGCTGCAACACCTCGTGGACGAGCTGAAGAAGATCGACGTCGGCAAGGGCAGCGACACCCGAGCGGTGGTCTTCTCCGAGCGGGTACCGACCATCAAATGGCTCGCCGAAGTCGTCCCCGGCATGCTCGGCCTCAAGCCGAACGCCATCCGAGTGCTGCACGGCGGCGTCGCCGACTCCGACGAGCAGAAGATCCTGCAGGAGTTCGAACTGGCCGGCAGCGAGGTACGGCTGCTCTTCACCGGCGACGTGGCCTCCGAGGGTGTCAACCTGCACCAGCAGTGCCACCACCTGATCCACTTCGACATCCCGTGGAGCCTCATCCGCATCGAGCAGCGCAACGGCCGCATCGACCGGTACGGGCAGAAGCACCAGCCCCAGTTCCGGGCGCTCATCCTCACCTCGAACCGCGAGGACACCAAGGACGACCGCACCATCTCCGAAAAGCTGCTCAACCGTGAGGAAACCGCCCACCGCAGTCTCGGCAGCGTAGAGGCCGCCACCGGACTCTACGACGCCAAGGCCGAAGAGGACCGGCTGGTCCGCGACCTGCTCGCCGGCAGGACAGTGGAGGAGTCCTACGAGACCGCCCACGCCGAGATCGACGTGATGGCGGACCTCTTCGGCGACGTCGGCACCGCACCAGTGACCACCGACGTGCCCCGCGCCCGGGTGCCGAAGCTCTTCGACTCCACCCGCGACTTCGTCGACGCCGCACTGCACGAGATCTACAAAGACCGGCCCGAGGACCACATCGACCTGCGCCGCGAGGACGAACTGCTGACCTTCCTCGCCCCCGACGACCTGGTACACCGGCTCACCGACCTACCCCGCTCCTACCTGCGCACCCACCGCGAGGGCGAGGACCTGCGACTCAAGGTCACCTTCGACCGCACGCTCGCCCAGCGCAAGCTCGACCAGGCCCGGCAGAGCAAGACCCCGATGTGGCCGGAGATCGCCTTCCTCAGCGACGTGCACCCGATGGTCGACTGGCTGGTCGACAAAGTGCTGATCCGGCTCGGCCGCCAGCAGGCCCCAGTCCTCACCGCCGACGTCACCGCCCCGACCTTCGTCATCCAGGGCGTCTACGCCAACCGCCTCGGCCAACCCACCGTGGTCCAGTGGATGGCCGTCTCCGGCCTGCCCACACAGCCGACGATCCGCCCCATGGACGAAGTGCTGCACGAGGCCAGGGTCGGCCCCGACATGGTCAACCGCGCCGAGCCCATCGCGACCGACGCGCTGAAGGCCCTGCTCCCACAAGCCGTCGCCGTGGCCCGGGACCACCTGGAGGGCAAGCGCGCCGAGTGGGACGCGGTCAACGCCGAGCCGCTGCGCCGGCACCGCGAGAAACTGACCACGTTCCAGCAGGCCAGCCTCCTCGACGAACTGCCCGGCGTGCATCGCGAAAAGCGCCGCCAGCGGGTCACCGCCACCGTCCAGGAACAGCGCGACCTGCTCGACAGATTGGAAACCGCCGGCGACCCGCTGCTGCGGGTCCTCGCCGTCCTCGTCCCGTCTCCGGAGAGTGCAGCATGAGCTTCGAGTCGCTGACCAACCGCGGCGAGTACCTCTCCGCGCACTACCTCGCCGAAATCCTGCCCACCACCCTCAAGAGCGGGCTGGTCAAGCAGTGGGCCGAGCGGGAGAAGGGCGGCGAGCAGACGCCGCGCACCGGGCTGCGCGGAATGCGTCGCCCCTACTTCGACACCAAGACCGAGCTGGCCGACGACGAATTCTTCGACCCGGAGCGCCTGCGCAAGCTGCACCAGGACGCACTCAGGGCGCTGGGCTTCGAGCCGCAGCCGCAGACCATCACCGTCGAGCGCAACGGCCACGAGCACGAGATCCACGTCGCCCACGCCGAGCTGGGCACCGCCCACGGCATCCTCGCCCTCGACTGCGGCTGGGCCGTCGACACGGAGGCCGCCCAGGACCCGGACGCTGCCGGCCGACTGCTCGACCCGGTCACGCTGACCGGCAACGAAACCATCAGCACCGGCGCGAAGCTCGCCTCCTGGCTGCTCGCCGCCGACAACCCGAAGCCCCGCTACGTGCTGATCCTCAGCGGCGGCGTCGTCACCCTCGCCGACCGGGCCGCCTGGGGCGAGGGCCGCTACCTGGCCGTCAGCCTCGACACCCTGTATGGCCGCAACGACGACAAGGAGTACGACGTCGTCGCCGCCCTCTTCGGCGCCGACTCGCTGCGCCCACCCGCCGAAGGCGGCACCGAACCCCTCGCCGACCTGGTCGCCGGCTCCCGCCAGCACGCCGTCGGCGTCTCCAGCGAACTCCGCGAGGGCCTGAAGGTCTCCGTCGAACTCATCGCCAACGAAGTCCTCGACCGCATCTGGCAGGCCGGCCACCAACCGCAGCAGGTCATGGACCTCGACGAACTGGCCAAGGAACTCGGCCGCGAGGCGCTGCGCTACCTCTACCGGATCCTGTTCCTGCTTTACGCCGAGGCCCGCCCCGAACTGGGTGTGCTGCCCGTCAACGACCCCCAGTACGTCGACGGCTACAGCCTCGCCCGCATCGGAGACCTCGTCTCCCGCCGCCTCCCGCCGTCCGCCGAGAACGGCACCCACCTCTACGAGTCACTGGATCTGCTGTTCCGCATGGTCAACGAGGGCCATCGCCCGCGCGGCGGCGCGGAGGTCGACGAGAAGGCCAGCGAGGGCGAGGGCCTGCGCTTCGAGCCGATGCGCTCGGACCTGTTCCTGCCGGAGAAGACGAAGCTCATCGGCCGGCTGATCGCCGAGCCAGGCAGCGACCCCGACGACCCGGACGGCCCGAAGATCGACACCCGGCTGCGCAACAAGGTCCTCTACGAGGTGCTGCGCCGGCTGATGCTCACCAAGGGCGGCAAGAAGCGGCGCGGCGGCTTCATCTCCTACGCCCAGCTCGGCATCAACCAGCTCGGCGCCGTCTACGAGGGCCTGATGTCGTACACCGGGTTCGTCGCCACCGAGCAGCTCTACGAGGTCGCCAAGAACGGTGACCCAAAGGACGGCTCGTGGATGATCCCCGCCTCCAAGACCGACGAGTACGAGGACAACGTCTTCGTCTACAAGGAGAACGCCTACACCGGCGTCCGCAGCCGGGTCTGCTACGAGCCAGGCCAGTTCGTCTACCGGCTCGCCGGCCGCGACCGGCAGACCAGCGCCTCCTACTACACCCCACAGTCGCTCACCGAGGTCACCGTCCAGCTCGCCCTCAAGTACCGACTCGACCAAGACGGCACCATCACGCCGGCCCGCGAGCTGCTGGACTGGACAATCTGCGAGCCTGCGCTCGGCTCCGGCGCGTTCCTCAACGAGGCCATCAACCAGGTCGCCGCCGAATACCTGCGCCGCCGGCAGACCGAACTCGACGACACTCTCGACCCCGAGGACTACCACCTCGAACTCCAGCGGGTGAAGGCATACATCGCCCTGCACAACTGCTACGGCGTCGACCTCAACCGCACCGCCGTCGAACTGGCCGAGGTCTCCGTCTGGCTCAACGTCATGCACACCGGCCTCCAGGCCCCCTGGTTCGGCCTGCACCTGCAACGCGGCAACTCGCTCATCGGCTGCGGACGCAAGCTCTACGACCCCATGCAGCTCGTCGACAAGTCGTGGCTGACCACCGCGCCGGCCGAGAAGCCGTTCCGGGACGGGCCGATCGACGAGGGCGCCATCCACCACTTCCTGCTCCCCGCCGACGGCTGGGGCGCGGTCGCGGGGGAGAAGGAGGCCCGCGAGCTGGCACCGGAGGAGACTGCCAAGCTCAAAGCATGGCGTACGGCGATGAAGCGGGTGCCGTCGGTCAAGGGGAAGAACTCGCAGGTCAAGCGGTTGCAAGCGCTCGCGCGGCGGGTGGAGTTCCTGTGGGGCCTGGTGCAGCAGCGCCTCGCCATCTCTGAGCGGGAGATCCGCCGCGACATCAAGATCTGGGGCGCCGAAGACCTGCCGCCCGTCACCGGGGCGGTGGCCCGGGAAAAGATCCTCGCGGACCTGACCGCGCCCGGCACGCCGTACTGGCGGCTCAAGACGCTGATGGACGTGTGGTGCGCGCTGTGGTTCTGGCCGCTCGACGAGGTCGGCCTCCTCGACGGCTCCGACCCCGTGTATCCAGCCGCGCCCGTCCAGGTGTCGCACGTCAGCGAGGTGCCGGCGTACGAGGAACCGGTCTACGAGACGCAGGACATCTTCGGCAACGTGCAGGCGCAGCAGATAAAGCTGCCGACGAAGGCGACCGGCGGCACCCGGCGGATGACCGTGGCAGAACAACTCCGCCAGCAGGTGCCGCTGACCAACCTGGACGACTGGCTCACCTTCGCCGAAGCACTCATCGGCCGCAGCGACGCGGACGAGGACACCGAGAGGTTCCTCGGCCGGAAGCTCACGAGCCTGAGCGAGATGAGCGAGTTCGAGCAGAGGCTCGACGGTGTCATCGGCGTCGACTCACCCTGGACCCTCTCCGACCGCTTCCCCTGGCTCCTCGCCGCCGAACAGATTGCCGAGCAACAGGGCTTCTTCCACTGGGAACTGACTTTCGCCCAAGCCTTCGCCCTGGGCGGTTTCGCCCTCCAGGTCGGCAACCCTCCATGGGTGAGGCCGGAGTGGAACGAGACAGCTGTCCTTGCAGACTACGACCCATGGTTCTCCATACATGGGTCGGTTGACGAGTGGGCTGAGAGAAAGGCTCGGACTGTCGCGGGCGACTGGAAATCGTATACGCAGGCGTTTCTTGTAACGAACGCTACCGGAAACTACTTGGGGTCTCGGGTCAACTATCCGGAGCTCGGTGGCACCCAGCCTAACCTCTACCGTTGTTTCATGATTAAAGTGTGGGCCAACGCGGCGCGTGCTGGAATTTCAGGTCTGATTCACTATGATACGCATATGGCTGGAATTCGAGAGGCGGAGTTTCGGGCGGCTACTTATAAGCATTTGCGGCTCCATGCTCACTTCCATAACCGGCGGCTACTCTTCCCTGAAGTGAATTGGAACAAGCAGTTCTCGCTCAATATTTATGGGCCTCCTGGCAAGATTGAATTCTTGCATCTTAGCTGGCTGTTCGATGCAAACACCCTACCCGCCTCATTGACGCATGACGGCAGTGGCGATATGCCGAAGATCAAAGTGGGGGGTAATTGGGACGTGCGCCCCCATCGCAGTCGCGTCGTCAGGGTGAACGAGGAGATTCTGCAAGTCTGGCACGAGTTTTCCAACGAACTCGATTCGCCGATTGAGCATACGCGACTGCTCTACCCGTTGAACGCGTCGGAACAGGCAGCGATTGAGACGCTATCGAACTTCCGCCCAAAAACTAGCGGATTTGAGCGCATCAACCTTGGGCTTGTTGATAAAGGTCTGGTTCGCGATGGATATCTTGAGGAGCGGGTTGTCAACCCGAACTCTTGGCGGAAAGTTTTGCTGCGTGGTGCGCAGTTCGGGATTTCTGCGCCGTTCGCTAAACAGCCGCCAAATACTTCCAACGTAGATAAGGCAATTGATCTGCGCGAGTTGGCTCCGGATGCAGTTGCTGTGTCTGCTTTTCGTTACGTGGTTGAACCGGACAAGATGGATGATCTACAGGTCCGATGGGCAGGGCGACCCTCTACGTCCTACTTCAGGCTGGCTTGGCGAGAGATGGCACCGGCTTCGTCGGAGCGCAGCTTGATTGCCGCCTTGATTCCTCCGGGCCCTGCTCATCTGTCGTCTGTTCGTTCTACAATTCTCCCTTCTGCCCTCCTAACTGTCCTCGCCGTAGGATTCTGGAGTTCTCTCCCACTGGACTATGCAATTCGCCTGGCGGGCAGGGAGCACGTGAAGGAATCCGACGTTCGGCGACTTCCCTCGCCCGTCGAGGAGCACCCACTTGCGGCATCGTTGGCTCTTCGGGTTCTGCGTTTGAATGCGTTGACCAGTGCGTACAGCGAGATTTGGAAGGAGATGTACCTCCCATCGTGGAGCGATGAAACTTGGGTGACGGGCCAGCCTGCCGTCGCTGCACTGGGTAATATCGGTCCCATTTGGGACCGGCGAACTCCCCTACGGGTAGAGGCGGATCGTCGTGCGGCTCTGCTAGAGATCGATGCGATCGTGTCTGTTTGGCTGGGGCTGAGTGCAGAATCTTTGATTTCGATGTATCTCGCTCGATTTCCGCAGCTGGCGGACTATGAAAGCGAAATGTGGTTCGACAGTCATGGGCGGCGGATATCTAAGAATTACAATCAGTGGGGTTGGGGGCAATCGAAGAAGTGCTACGGTGAGCTATTGAAGTACTTGGACGGCCCCGCGGAAAACCTGCCGCCCGAAGGCTATACCCCGCCGTTCTACAAGGCGGATCGCGAGAATGAGTACAGGCAAGCGCACAGTGTCTTTAGCAAGCGCCTCCAAGATGCCCTTGACGCCGGCTGGAAACTGTCGTAACACTGCGTCCTGACCTGGGCGATGGGAGGGCGTCTGGCTTGCCTAGCGGACGCCCTCCCATCGGTGCGGCATCAGGCCCGGTGCTTGGCGCCGCGTACGAAGGCGGCCCATGCATCAACGGAGAAGGTGAGGGCGGGCCCGGCCGGGTCCTTGCTGTCGCGCACGGCGACGAGGCCGGGCAGGTGCCTCAAGGGTCGACGCTGCGCGGGCGCGTGGCCGCCGGCTTCAGGAACATCGGCACGTTCCCAGCAGCGACGGGACCACGCCGCACGCGAAACAGGCGTCCGGGTGAGGTGCCCGCTCGACCGGACGGGACACCGGAGCTGGCAGGCTGCGAAGCGAGGGGGCGGGTTTCGACGGAACAGGTCGTGCGAGGAGAACCGCTCGTACCTGTTGTTTGGTGACCGTCGGCCAGCCGCGCGCACGTACCTCCCTGGTCAGCCGTTTGATATCGAGCTGCGAGTGCCTTGCTTGGGTGGCGTGAACCACTTCGACAAGAGACTGTGGCACGCGGACGGCCGTATCGCTGCCCGCTGGCTTCTGGGTCGCGGTGGGTGGACTTATCACGGTGATGGTGCC
This sequence comes from Micromonospora sp. NPDC048040, assembly GCF_055587185.1. Taxonomy (NCBI): domain Bacteria; kingdom Bacillati; phylum Actinomycetota; class Actinomycetes; order Micromonosporales; family Micromonosporaceae; genus Micromonospora; species Micromonospora sp. NPDC048040. Next base: position 48,937 of record NZ_JBVJGT010000027.1, read on the forward strand.
GTGCGACTGCTGCTTCTTTTTGGCCGGTTCCGTTCTTCGTGGCGACGAGGGACCTTTCGATGCCGGCTGTTTGCCGGGCTTCGCGGGGTGGGCACGCAGCGCCTTGCGGACTTGGTCCGCGGAGACGTCGGGCCAGCCGCTCTGCATAAGATGCCAAACGATTGTGGTGTCCTTGATGCCGCGCTTTTGTGCTTGGAGCGCGCGGGCAGCGTCCGCCAACTCCTGCTGGGTGGGTCTGTTTCGACGATTCGGGCTCCCCGGAATGGACCTGGATGCGGGTCGACGCGCAGGGCTGGTGTCGGCGGCGCGACCTTGGACTGAAGTCGGTCGAGCCAAGCATCGGGCGTACGGTCGGGTTGATCGTCGTTCTCCCAGTCGTGCCGAGAATCGTTCGAACCTAGACTCTCCGCGTTGGTGTACCAGTCGTTGATGGTCCGCCTGAGTTTCACGCTTCCCTCCGCTGCCGTCGGGACAGTAATCAGCCGCGTACGACCCGGCGAGGTTTAGCGCGGCATGCAAGAAACCCGATGCTAGATGGCGGCCTTCTCGTTCGGTAGGGCCAATCGTCGAACGCGGGGATCGAATGGCTGACAGCGGCGGACAGCTAGGTTGAGGTGTCAACGGTGTCAGTCGGCGGCGCGGACGACGAGGATGGTGCCGTCGCGGCCCAGCGAGAAGACCTCGCCCTGCTGGCGCGACGCCGACCACCTGCGGAAGATGCGCGGTGCCGCTCGCAGGTACGGGCCGATCCGGCCTTCCGCGAGATGCCGGTACAGGTCGCTCTCCACGCCCCGGAACACCTCGAGGGTCCGGCCGCCGGGCAGCGGGGCGAGGTAGCGGGTGCCCTCGGCGCGCAGGCCGTTGCGCAGCCGCAGCGTCTGGGTGGTGCCCGACGCCCATGGCAGGTCCGGCTCGAACAGGGCATCCTGCGCCGGTGCCGCCGGCTCCCCGCGCTGCCGGGGCGTGGCATACCCGCGGGCCGTCGCGTTGTCGCCCGCGAAGAGCAGCGTGGTCGCCGCCACCGCCCGTGACAGGATCTTGGTGAACCAGCCGCGCTGCTCGGCGGGGATGTCGAACACGTCAGGCGCCCCGGGCGGCAGTTCCTCGGCGGGCGGCACCGCCGCCTCGGCGACCGGGGGAGCACCGTCGGTGTGAGCCTCCCCGGCGCGGACGTCGCCGGGCGCGGCGGGCCGAGGCCGCCAGTCCTGGTCGTCGGGGGCCGCCCGCAGCAGTTCGTCCAGGTCGTCGTCCGCGCCCGACCATAGCTCGCCGTCACCCGGCGGGTCGAGCACGTACGACGTGATCCGGCTTCCGTTCAGGCACGACGCCACCATCAGCGACGGCTGGCGGCCCCCGGCCACCCGTAGCGCGTCGACCTGTACGACGGCCCGCGCCAACTGCCCGTACGCGAAGTTCGACGACTGGTGGGTGCCCTTGCACTCCAGGATCACGATCTTCACGCCGCTGCGCCGCCCGGAGCTGTGGTGCCCGAGCAGAATGTAGTCCGGCCGCTTCTTGGTCTTCGACGCGGTGTCCACCTCGCCGACACCGTCGATGAAACCCGCTTTCAGCGCCACCTCCGCGTCGACGGCATGGAAGTCCCAGTCCGGGTGCTGCCGGCGCAGCACCGCCTTCGCGACCACCAGCGCCAGCCCGATGCCCAACTGCTCGGACTGCGCCACCTTGTGGTGGTAGACCACGTTGCCCGCGTGCGGGGACAGGGCGAGGCAACCGTTGCGCGCGGTCAGCGTCGCGCAGTAGCGCACGTGCGCCCAGTGCCGGGCCACCTGGGCCAGGGGCGAGGCGGTCAGGAACGTCGTGGCCACACCAAGCTCGTGCAGCACCTGCGCCGGGCTGGTGCGCACCCCCGGGCCGATCCGCACCGGCGACGGAGCCTTACCGTACCGGTACGCCTCGTGGTCCTTGGCCTTCTCCTTGGCGTACCGCAGGACCTCGGTGACGACCTGGTCGGAGGACACGACGGCGAGTGTCGACTCGCGGCCGAGCGACCGTACGAGCGAGTCGAGGTCCACCCGGCCACCCCTGATCCGGTTCACCCGTGCGGGCCTAAACACACAGAGTCATCGAAGAGTCTCAGAGTGTCAATGTTGTCGGTTGCGGTCGGACGGGCATGCGACACAGCGTGTCGTCAGTGAGACTCCGTCGGGAGGAACTGCTCGATACGTCCACGGAGTTGCGCGGCGCGGGCGTCGGGAAAGCTGCTCAGCAGCGCAACCGCTTCACGCCACCACCGGTGCGCCTCCTCGGGGCGCCCGACGTCGATCAGCGCCGTCGCGAGGTAGTCCAGCGCCAGGGCGAGCTGCCAGCCGTCCCCGAGCCGCCGGTGCACCGCCGCCGCCCGCAGGTGGAAGGCGATCGACTGCTCCGGCTGCCCCAGCTCTCGATACGCCTCGCCGGCCCCATCAAGTGCCATCGCCTCCCGGCTGCGGTCACCCAGTTGGCGCTGGATCGTCGCCGCGCGGTGCGTCGCCTCCAGCGCTTCGGCGGGCCGGCCCAGAGCACGCTGCACGCGCGCGTACTCGACCAGCCAGTGCGCGAGCCACACTGGGCTTCCGCGTTCGGCGATGGCGAGCGCGCGCTCGATAGCGGCCAGGGCCTCGTCGGTACGTCCGAGTTCGCGCAGCGTCATGCTGAGGAAGAACAGCGAGTTGCCCTCCTGCGCCCGGTCGCCGATGTCCCGCTGCACCGTGAGCGCCTGATCCAGCAGCGTCACGGCCTCTGCGAGGTCGCCCAGTTCGTACCGGGCCTCCGCGAGATTGCTCAGCAGCAAGGCCTGCCACCGCCGGTCGCCGCGCCGCGTGAAGATGTCGAGGCTTTCACCGAAACGCGCCAGCGCGTCGGCGAGACGCCGGTGACGCAACGCCAGCAGCCCCAGCGCGTTGATCGACACCGCCGTGCCGTGCTCGTCGCCGATCTCCTGTCGGATCGCCAGCGCGGCCCGGTGGTGCTCTGCCGCCTCCGTGAGCTGGCGAGCTTGGAAGTGGGCCTTCCCGAGGCTCTCCAGCGATTCCGCCTCGCCTCGCCGGTCGCCGAGCGAGCGCGCCGCCGCCAGGCCGATCCGCGCGGTGGCGAACCACGCGTCGAAGGCGTTGCGGTGCATGAAGACGCTGCGTAGCAGAACGGCCAGGTGCCAGGCGATCCGTGGCTGTGCGGCCTCGGCGGCAGCGCGGGTGGTGGCGACGAGGTTGTCCTGCTCGGCGGCGAACCAGGCGTCCGCCTCCTCGACGGTGGCGAAGGCCAGCGGCGTGACCTCGACCGGCGGATCCAACGGCACAGTCCGGCCGAACGGGAGTGTGCGGGCCAGCGCGGCGTCCGCCGTGTGTAGATACCAGGTGAGTACGCGGCGCAGCGCCGCCTGACGGCCCTCGTCGCTCTCCAGGTGCTTGACCTGATCCACCGCGTAGGCCCGCAACAGGTCGTGCAACTGGTAGCGGCCGGGCGCGCTCTGCTCGACCAGATGCGCACCGACGAGCGCGTCGAGCGGCTGCCGGACCTGCGACATCGACAGGCCGGCGAGCGCGGCCGCAGCCGGGGTGCCGAGGTCCGGACCGGGATGCAGCCCGAGCAGGCGGAACAGCCGCGCCGCCGAGGCGTTCAGCGCCCGGTACGACCAGGCGAAGACCGTGCGTACGGCGTCGGCCTCCTCGCCGTCCTCCGCGGTGAGGGCATCCCACAGGGCCGACTCGTCGCGTAGGTCCTGGATCAACTCGGTGAGCGGCATGAACGGTCGGCTCGCCGCCCGTTCGGCGGCGATGCGCAGCGCCAGCGGCAGCCTCGCGCACAGCCGTGCCAGTTCGGCCAGCTCACCCGGATTGTCGCCGGCGCGGTACTCGGTGGTGACGTCGCGCAGCAACGTCACCGCGTCGTCCTCGGCCAACATACGCAGGGTCAGCCGCCGGCCGCCGTCGCGGCTCACAAGACCGGACAGCATGCTTCGACTCGTGACGACCACCAGGCAGCTGCTGGTGCCCGGCAGCAGGGGGCGTATCTGGCGGACGCTGGCGGCGTTGTCCAGGACCACCAGGACGCGCCGGTCGGCCAGCCGGGAGCGGTACAGCGTCTCGCGGTCCTCGATATCGGCGGGGATCGCGGATGCGGGGACGCCCAGGGCCCGCAGGAATCGGTCGAGCACCTGCTCCGGTTGGCTGGGCTGACCCGGGTCGTAGCCATGGAGATTGGCGTAGAGCTGGCCGTCCGGAAACCGTTGCCGCACGGCGTGCGCCCAGCGCAGCGCGAGAGCGGTCTTGCCGACGCCGGCGGTGCCGGTGACGACGATGAGGGTGGCGTTGAGGGCTTCGTCGTCGTCGAGAAGTCGGTTCAGCGCATGCAGTTCCTTCACCCGGTTGACGAAGCCGCGCACGTCACCGGGGAGCTGGCGGGGAGGTGGATCGGCGGGGGAGGAGTCGCCGGGATGGAAGTGCACCCCGCCGTACACGTCGCGGGCCTGCACGAGGTCGGCGGGGCCGGACAGCGCGGACCGGTTGACGTGCTCCGGCCCTCGCCCGTCCTCGCCGTCGCCGACCACTGCTCAGCCCGGCCGAGGAGGCTCCAGCGGCGCCACCGCTCGCGCGAAGTACTCGTCCAGCGGCTCGCCGTCGGCGTAGAGCGCCTCGATGAACCCCTGACACCGCGTCACCACGGCGGGGTTCCGCCACCGTCGCGCCGCTTCGAGTACTCCGTCGGCGTCGTAGATCGCCTCGTACATCACATCGAGGCCGAGGGTGTAGATCTCCGGCAGCGGACCATCGGTCTCTGCGGCGGCGACCTGGCCCTGCTCGACCACCCGCGTCAGCCCGCCGTATTCGTGGCGTAGCCGCAGCACGTGCAGTTCCCATTGCAGGTAGGGAGTCAGCGGCTCCTGCACCACCCGGACTCGACGGGTGGCGAACCCGCTGTCGGCGATGCGCCGGTAGTAGTCCTCGAACTCGGGACGTCGTGCCTCGAGAATCCGCAGCGACTCGTTCCATCGGCCGGCGGCAAATGCCTGCCAGCCCTCGTCGTGAGGCTCCTTGAACGTCTTTTGCCGTTCCAGTTTCCAGAATCCCGGCGGGCCGGTCTTCCAGAACCGTTGGTCGAAGTCGGCCCAGTAGTCGTCGAGGGCCAACAGTTCGCCGGGGTCCCCGCTGAGGAGCTTACGCATCAGGGATGTCCGCCTTCGCCGCGATCATGGTCGACCGGGGAATGATGATAAGCCGCTCGCCGGGGTCGACGGAGACTCCTTCGGGGAGCCGGTCCCGGTAGGTGTCGGTGAGATCCTGCCCGATCACCGCCACGTCGCCGTTGCTCAACTCCCAGACGTCGGGACAACTGCCGTCGCCGGAGGTATTGCCCAGCTCGTGCGAGGACTTGCCCCAACGGCGGCTCAGCTGGGCGGACGGGTCCGCCTCCCAGCGTTGTGCACCCATGCCGACCTCCCGGAGTATAGCGAGCGAGCACTGATGGTAACCATTGAGGAGGTTGGATTACAGTGGATTCCTGCCCGGTCCCGAGCCTTGGCGCTGCTGGAGGTGAAGCGTGGACGACCCGCTCATGCTCGCGGCGGCGACGACCCTGGTCACCTGGGCGACCACCGAACTCGCAGCGGGTGCCTGGTCCGCCGTGGAAGGGTTGTCCGGGTTCCTCCGGCAGCGGTTCCGTCAGGAGGCATCAGCCCAGGAGACTGTCGAGGTCGTCCTGCGCCAACCCACCCCGGACGCGGTGCAGCGCCTCGCCGCACTCCTTGAACAGGAGGCGATACGTGATCCCGCCTTCGGTGCAGAGTTGCGCGCACGCTTCGCGCAGGTAGAGGCCATCGTCGCCGCCAACCCGGGCAACGTGACGAACACGGTGTCCGGCGACGTCAGCGGGTCCGTTGTGCAGGCGCGTGACGTACACGGTGGCATCTCCTTCGGCGGCAGTCGCTCCTGAGGTCAGGAGCCGGTTGGCGGCGCCTGGGCGAGTGACGTCCGGCTGCGGAGCCGGGCCACGATCGACTCGCTCCGGTGCTTCGGCAGTTCGAGCCGTACGACCTGGGCGAACTCCGGCCGCAGTGCGCCCAGATCGACCGGACGGCCCGCCAGGCGGGTGCAGAGCTCCGCGAGGCTCCACGACATGAAATGCCCGAAGCGCGCCGCGTAGACGCCCACGGCGCGCAGCCCGAACGCGTCCGAGTAGTCCAGGAGCACGTACCCCAGCAATTGGTCCAAATCCTCCCGACGCAGCACGGCGGCCCGACTACCGTCCGCCCGCGGCCGGCCGCTCTGGCCGGCCTTGAAGTCGACCAGCATCCCGCCCACGATGAGATCCGCGTCGGCGTGGATGTCGGCGCTGCCGTCGAACGTCGCCCCCGTCGTCACTTGGCCGGGCGGCAGCACAGGCAGCAGCCGCTCGACCGCGAGGTCCCGCATCGCTATCAGGTCGGCGACCTCCTCGGCGTTGGCCAACGCCAGCAGGTCCGCCGCTCGGCTGGACGGGCCGAGTCGCATCAGCCTGGAGCCGTCGACCACGGGCGCCCGGTACAACTCGACCAGCAGAGCCAGCGCGTACGACACTCGCGCCCACCACTCGTCGGATCGGTCGACGAATTGCGCAGGTCGGATCGGTCCGACCGGACTGCCGTCGTCATCGATCGCGCCCAGGTCGCGCAGCAGTTCGAGGCCGGCCTGTCGGCAGGGCGCGCGGCGCGACCGAAGCCCCGCCGCTGCGAGACCGACCGAGGGCGCCGGGTCGATCAGGAACCGCAACCACCAGTCGATGGCGGCACCTTGCGTCCCGGGCGCGATCGCCGAGGGCGGCAGCACCAGGGCAGGGCCGGCCACCTCCCGGTAGTCGGCCTGCACGTCGTGGTGGTGCGGAAATGTTGACCGCAGCCACCGGGCCACCGGGCTGCGAGCGTCTTTCACCTCATGCGTCAAGGTCGGCACGAATCAATCCCTCGTTGGTTGGATGCTGAGGCGCGCCCATCTCCGGTCGTGCGAGTCACCGGCCCCGGTAGGTGCGGATCAGGCGCAGAAAGTTGCGAAGCTTCGCCACCTCGGAGGGCCTGACGGGATCCGGGTTGAAGTGCATGACGTTGTTGCGCACCTTGCGTATCTGGTCGAGCCGTTCGATGAACCGGCTGCGGTGCAATGGCCAGCCCAACTGCTCCCAACAGGCGGCATTGTTCAACACAGCTTGGTATTGGGCCATCGTCATCGCGTCCAGCGCCTTGAAGCTGAGATTCGCGGCGAGGCACGCCTGCTTGACCGTCTCCTCATCGAAGGTGTTCACGATCAGGTGGCGCAACTCCTGGTCGATCTCGCCAATGAGGAAGAAGGGCGTCGCCGTCTCGTCGTACTTGCGTACCACATCGGCGGCGGTGACGATGCCGCTGATCTTCCGCTGGTCGTCGCGCACGAAAATGAACCCGTACTGCTGAAGGGTGCTGAGCACGTCGAGGAGTCGCGTGTCGTAGTCGAAGACCCGGTCACGCGCCCGCCGGTCAATGGCTTCGCTGAAAGTAGCTTCCGGGTCGCGGTGCTTCGCGGCGGCGATCGACTCCCACGAGACGGAGCCGTAAAGTGAGTGGGCGTTTGCCAGGACGGCCACCTGCGAGTAGTCGTTGATCTCCATCGCGGTGATCGCCTCTTCGAACGTCGCCGTCGGGGTCACCGACACCAGCGACATCCGATGCGGAAAGAGATTGTCCAGCGTCAGACCGATGTCGACGCTCTCCTCGTTCAGTTCGTCGGCGCCCGCCTCGGTCGTGTCTGCGGTGTCATCGGTGTCGGATCCGCTCGCCTCATGGTCCGGCGGCAACACGATGCGGATGCTCCGGTCCATGCTGACTGCCCGGAAGTCGGGACTTGTGGTGAGGCCATGATTGGCGAGGTCCGCGTCGACCTGCGCGGTCGCCATCCGGTCTCGATCCTCAAGTCCCCATAGACCAATGAACTCACGAACGGTGAAAGAGCGCGGTCGCCCCGACTCGGCCTCCGCTCGTGCTGCTTCCAAGATTTCGAAGCGGCGGCGGACCCCGGCCGCTTCCTCCTGAGACGTCTCCTGGTCTGTGCCGACCTCCTTGGCGACAGCCTGAAGCAACTCCAGCCGGAGGCGATGCAGGGTGTGCCCGGTTCGCCTCAATTGCCAGGCCGACCAGCCGGCAACCGCCCTTCGTTTCGCCACCGTGGCGCCCGCCCGTGACGGCGTACTGAACTCACGACCGTCGGGAAGCCGCAGCCTGCCTCGTTCAGTAACGACGGCCTCGTGCGGGGCTTCGCCGATACGCTGCTGGAAGAAGAGCTCGTCGCCGGGCTTGAGTAGTTCGGCGTCGATCAGGTCGGTGATGCGTACGCGACGGCCGTTGAGCAGGTGCTTACGGCGAGGCTGGGAAGAGCCGTTCGACATGCTGTGTCCGTTCCGTCCCCTGTGGGTGATCTACGACGAGGCGCTGACTGTCGTCTACTGGCGGCCGTGCCGCGTGCCCGATCCGTCCGGTGGCGCTGGTGATCTCGTCTCAAGTCGTCGCAGCCTAGGCGGTGATCGACAAGTCGGTCTGTCGTGAATCCGACTAACCCTGTTGTCCGGGCTGCCGAGCAGGTCAGGGCAGGTCAGGGGTGCAGTAACATACCTCGGTGATCCGCTCATGAGGCCGACCATCGCCGCCGACACCCTGCGCCGGACCCTCACCCAGTACCTGACCACCACCTTCGGCCTGACCGAGGAGGGCGTACGCCAGGGGCTGGAGGGTTTCCTCTCTCACCCGGAGCAGGGCATCTTCCGTGGGCCGTACCTGCGGATCCGCACCCCCTTCCGCACGGCGGACGGAAACTGGCGGGCGTGCCTGGACTGGGCGCCGACCGATTTCACTCCCTGGCTGCACCAGGCGCGGGCGTTCGCCCGGCTGTCGACCAAGGGCAAGGCGGCCGAGCCGACGCTCATCACCACCGGCACCGGCTCAGGCAAAACGGAGTCCTTCCTGATCCCGGTGCTGGACCACTGCCGCCGGCGCCGGCAGCAGGGCAAGGCCGGGGTCAAAGCGATCCTGCTTTACCCGATGAACGCCCTTGCGACAGACCAGACGCAGCGGATCAACGAGCTGCTCGCCGACCCGGCGCTGGCCGGGGTCACCGCCGGTCTCTACATCGGCGATGTCGCGGCCATCGAGTACCCGCACGTGTTCACTAAGCGGTCCGAGATGAGGCGCACCCCGCCGGACATCCTGATCACCAACTACAAGATGCTGGACCTGCTGCTCCAGCGCGCCGACGACCTACCGCTGTGGGAGGACGCCGAGCCGGCGTACGTGGTGCTGGACGAGTTCCACACCTACGACGGCGCGCAGGGCACCGACGTGGCGATGCTGCTGCGCCGCCTCGCCGCCGCGCTCGGCCTCGACCAGCCGGGCCGCCCGCTCGGGGCAATCTGCCCGGTGGCTACTTCCGCCACCCTCGGCGAGGGCGGCGATCGGGACGGACGTACCGCGATCCGTGAGGTCGCCGAGCAGGTTTTCGGCGTCGCCTTCGACGCTGGGGCCCTGGTGGGGGAGGACCGGTACGAGCCCGGCGAGTTCATCTCCCGCCAAGACTTCAGCCTGCCGCTGCCCAGCCCCGAGCAGCTCGCCGCCGTCGACGACCGCGACCCCGAGCAGATGATGGCCGAGGTCGCCGACCTGGTACTCGGCGAGCGCCTCCTCGACAACCCGACGCGCCTCGGTGACCTGCTGCGCCAGCATCCGCTGACCAAGGCGGTACTCGACTCGCTCGGCCCGACACCGCGCACCTTCGACGAGATCATCGACGTGTTGCCCCGCAAGAACGCCACCGGCTGGGGTAGCGCGATGAAAACCCGGCCGGAGATCACCGCCAAGGCGCTCGCCCGCTTCGTCGGCCTGCTCTCCACAGCCCAGAACCCGGAGGCGCCGGGCCGCCCGCTGCTCAACATCGAGACCCACCTCTGGGTGCGCGCCGTTTCCCGGCTGCTGCGTGGCACGTCCCACCAGGCCGCCTTCGGCTGGTACGGCGAGGCCCCGCGCGAGCCGGATCCGTACGCGACCGACTCCGACGCGGTCGTCGCCGACAACCGCTACCCCCGGCTGCCGGCCATCTACTGCCGGCACTGCGGCCGGTCCGGGTGGATGGCGCTGTCGCCGGAGAAGGACCCGCAGGAACTGGAAACCGACCCGGACAAGATCTACCGGGCCAGCGTCGGCCGGGACAAGCGCCGGGTCCGCGCTCTGATCGCCGCGACCGAGGATGAGGTTCGGCAGCGCCCGGGTGGCCTGCTGGTGCTGGAGCACGGCCACCGGGTACGCCCCTTCGACGAGCAGCGGGACCGCGAGCCGACCGACGACGCCATCGTCGTGCTCGGCGACATCCTCGCCATCGACGCGGCGGAGAAGGACCGCTGTCCGTCCTGCGAGATGGACCACGGCATCCGCTTCCTCGGCGCCGGCCTCGCCACCCTCGCGTCGGTGGCGATCACCCAGCTTTTCACCGGCGGTGGACTCGACGAACGCGAGAAGAAAACGCTGCTGTTCAACGACTCCGTCCAGGACGCAGCGCACCGCGCCGGATTCGTGGCCAACCGCTCGTACGCCTTTTCCCTGCGATCGCTGCTGGCTGACCAACTGTCGGCGGGGGAGTCCGTCGGGCTGGACGACCTCTTCGCCAAAATGATCGAGGCGGCGGCGCAGCCGGAGATCCTCTCCACCGTGGTTCCGCCAGACCTGCATGACCAGCCGGGAGTGGACAGCCTGCTCGCCGGTGAGCACACCGGCAGCCGGGAGACCTGGTCGCTGATCAGCGAGCGCCTCGTTTTCGCGACAGTGATGGAGACCGGGCTGCGTTCCCGCCAGGGCCGCACCCTGGAGCTGACCCGCAGCGTCGCCGTCGAGGTCGCCCTCGACGACCCCGCCAAAGCTGCCGCCATCTGCCGGGACGTGCACCTCACCGGTACCGGACAACTCGGCGCAACGCCGCCCGACGACGCCCGCTACCTCGCCTTTCTCCGCGGCCTGCTCGAGCGACTGCGGACCCGTGGCGCGGTCTACCACGAGTGGCTAGCGCCGTACCTGAAGCGCGGCGGCACCCGCTGGCAGGTCTGGGGTGGCCGGCCGCCCGGCATGCCCGCGTTCCCGAAGGGCCTATCGGCGCCCGCGTTCCTGCTGGCAACGCCGAAGTCACGCTCAGAGTTCGACGCGATCACCGCGCGCGGCAACTGGTACCAGGACTGGACGTCCCGCTGCCTCGGCCTCGATCTCAATGACGCCGCCAGCTACCTCACCCGGCTTCTGCCGGCCTTAGCCGTCGAGGGCATCGTCGCCGCCGGCGACACCGAGGACGGCAACACGGTGTACGGGCTGATGCCCGGCCACCTGCGGGTCACAAGGCTCGACGACGCGACCGCCGTGTCAGCCGGGGTCGGCTGCGACACCTGCCACTGGCAGCAGACCGAGCACCCCGACCGGGTGGCCGACTGGATCGGGCAGCCGTGCCGCCAGTACCGCTGCCGCGGCCGGCTCCAGGCCGCCCAGGACGACACGGCGCCGGACGACTACTACCGGCGGCTGTACCTGGAGAGCCCCGTCTTCCGGGTAGTGACGGGCGAGCACACCGGCATGCTGACCCGGGCGCAGCGGGAAACCGTGGAAAAGCAGTTCCGCGACGGCGAGCGCTACACCGACCCGAACGTGCTGTCGTGCACGCCCACGCTGGAGATGGGCATCGACATCGGCGCGCTCTCCGCGGTGGTGCTGGCGTCGCTACCGCACGGGCCCGCCAACTACGTCCAGCGGGCCGGACGCGCCGGCCGCAAGAGCGGCAACGCGCTCGTGCTCACCCTGGTCGGGCGCACGGAGCGGGACCGCTACTACCTCACCGCCCCGCGGGACATGATCGCCGGGCAGATCGTGCCACCCGGCTGCTTCCTCTCCGCCGTGGAGATCCTGCGCCGGCAGTACCTCGCCCACCTGATCGACCTGGCCGCCCGCGGGCGGCTTCCCGGGGTGCTGCCGATGCCCCGCCGGGCGCACGTCCTCTTCGGCCCCACCGGCTGGCTCACCAACCTCGCCGACGTGGGCCGCCGGGACGGACTGCGCCTGGTGGAGGATTTCCTGGCGCTCTTCGGCGACAAGATCCTGCGGGCAGCCGCCGACCAACTGCGCGAGTTCGCGGTCGACGGCATCGTTCACCGGGTCAAGGAGGCAGACGAAACCTGGGAGGCCCGCCTGTCCGATCTGCGGCGTCGTCTCCAGGAAATCGCCACCGCCCGTGGCACCCTGGTGCCCAGCGACCCGGACCACGCCCGCGAAATCAAGATGCTCAAGGCGGAGGAGGGCGCCGTCCGCCGGCGGCTGCGGGAGGTCAGCGCGGCCGCCGCGCACGGCACCCTGGTCGAGTTCGGGCTGCTGCCGAACTATGCGCTCATCGACACGCGCACTGATCTGGAAGCCACCCTGACCTGGGAGGAGAAAGCCGACGGCGACCGCCGGTTCCACAGCGAACTGCGCGAGTACGCCCGCCCCGCCCGCCAAGCCCTCGTCGAGATCGCCCCCGGTAACAGCTACTACGTCCGCGGCTACAAGCACGAAATCTCCGGGCTCGACGTAGGCCCGGCTGACCGGCCGTCGTACGAGCAGTGGCGGGTCTGCGCCCAGTGCGGCTACATCCGCACCCACCTGGCCAAGGAAGACACCAGCCCCTGCCCCCGCTGCGGCGATCGGGGCATCGCCGACCACGGGCGACTGTTCCAGGTGCTCCAGCCGACCAGGGTGCTCAGCCGGGACAAGCGCGACGACGCCCGCATCCGCGACGACAGCGACGACCGGGACCGGCGCTTCTACGCCACCACCGTCGCAGTCGACATCGATCCGGCCAAGGTCGCCTCGTCCTGGCGGCACGCCCACGACACCTTCGGCGTGGACTACAGCCGGCACGCCATGATCCGCCACTTCAACCTCGGCGCCCAGCGCTACGACCGAGCTGCCGAACTGTTCGCCGGTGACGAAGTGCGGATCAACCGCTTCCACACCTGCACCTCGTGCGGCGGAACCACCGTCGACGGCACCCCCGCGGTCAGTCAGCAGCTCGCCGCACAGGCCTCCGGCGCGACCGTGGTACAGGGTGCCGAGCACCACCGGCCGTGGTGCCCGTTCCGACGCTCACCGGCCGCGCCGGACACCCACGTGGACCTGATCCTGGCCCACGAGCTGGAGACCGAGGCGCTGCGCATTCTGATCCCAGCGGCGACCGCCATGGTCGCGGAACGGCTCGTCTCCTTCGCCGCCGCCGTGCGCCTCGGCATCGCCGCGCAGTACGGCGGCGACCCCGCGCACCTGCAGGTCGTGTCGTCCACCATGCCCGACGGGCATAGCGACGGAACCCGTAACTTCGTGGTCGTCTACGACACCCAGCCCCAGGGAACCGGCTACCTGCACCGGCTCGCCAAGCCGAAGGAGTTCCGCAGCATTCTGCAAATGGCCCGACAACGGATCGCCGACTGCGTCTGCCGGCACGAGGCCAAGGCGGTGTGCCACCGCTGCCTCCTGCGCTACGCGCGCAACGACGAATTCGTGCTGATGAGCCGGGACGAGGCACTGGGGATGCTCGACCGGCTCCTTGACAGCTGGGATGTCGAGGAGGGCACCCGCACCGATGAGATCTCGCTGATCCACCAGGTGGAGAGCGAGCTGGAGATGCGCTTCCTCACCAAGCTGCTGGCGCTCGGGCAGACGCCAAACTCCAGGCTGCGCATCGACCGGCGGACGGACCACGACGGCGCGCGCATCGCCGACCTGAGGTTCATCCGAGACGGTGGACACAGCGTCACCCACTGGCAGATGAAGCTGCAGAACACCGTCAAGGGCACCCGACCAGACGTGCACTTCAAACGCCTCGACGGGGCATCGCCCGACGTGGCCGTCTACCTCGACGGGTTCAAGTACCACGCCTCATCGCAGTACAACCGGCTCGCCGACGACGCCGAAAAACGGGCCAGGCTCCGCGCCCATGGCTACCTCGTCTTCGCCGCCACCTGGGACGATGTCAAGACCTGGGGCGACAGCAGCGACGGGCAGGGACAGTGGATCCCATACGGTGGGGTGAGCAAGCAGACCGCCCGGGAGAAGTTCCGCGGCATGCTCCCCGGCGCGGACCCCGCCGAACTGGAGAAGACCGTCTGGGTCAATCCCATCGAACAACTCATGGGCTTCCTCGCCGATCCAGATCTCACCCGCTGGCAGCGGCGGGCGGAAGCAGCCCTGTGGGGCATGCTCAAGCAGGCCCGGGACAACAGCGCCACCGACTCCGCCGGTGTCGCCGAACGGCTACTCGCTGCCCTGCGGGGAGAACCCCTTCCCCCGCAGACCGCACGGCACATCATGGTCGCCCGCGCTCGGGACAACGCGGATTGTCCGGTGACGATCGTTGTCGACGCGCGCACCACGCCACTGCCGACCATGTCGGCGCTCGCCGTTCTCGACGACCTGCCGGCCGCCGTGGCCGGCGACGGGCACAAGGAACGCTGGGCCGCTTGGCTCGCCTGGGGAAACATCATCCAGTTCCTCACCCCCGGTGGCGGTGACGCGGGCCAGCTTGTCGTCTCCACCCTCGATGCCTTCGAGCCGGCGTCGATGGCCGTCACCGAGGGAACCGGTCTCACGCTGGCCCGGCGTACGCTGCCGCTGGACGAGCAGACGGCGACCTGGCTCGGCGTCGCACCCCAGCCAGCGCCCACCGAGCCGGAAACGGTCGACGACGAGTCGCCGTGGCGTGAGGTCCTGCGCTACATGGACCGCGACGAGAGCACCCTGGAACTGCTTGTGCAGCAGCTCGCCCGGCAGAACCTGCCCGCGCCGGTCGTCGGCTACGAGCTGGGCGACCAGGGCTGGCCGGCCGAGCTGGCCTGGCCTGACCGGCGGATCGCGATCGTGCTCACCGGCCCACCCGGCGACCCGGAGACCGAAGACCGCGACCGGGCGTACGCCGAGGCGGGCTGGCACGCGCGGACCGCGCGTGAATGGTCCGTAGACGAGTTGGCGGCACAGATCAAGGCGACGAGCGGGGGAGAACGTCGATGAACACCGGGGCAACCCTGCGAATGCTTGACCGCGCCGACAAAGAGGTCATGACGCTGACCCGCGCCGACATCGGCGCGGTGTACGAGTTCATGCACAAGTTCCGGCACAACCCGGAGAACCCGGGGCTCAACCTGAAGTCGCTCAACGGCGACTCCCGGCTGATGTCCGCTCGGGTGAACAAGGACTACCGCGCGCTGCTGCTGCACATCGCCGAGCGTGACTACCTGCTCGTCGCAGTGAAGCACCGCGGTGAGGTGTACGACGACCTCTCCCGGTACGCATACCGGATCAACCGGGTCACCGGTGGGATCGAGGTTGTCGACCTGGCGCCGGTCGGCGATAGCATCATCGGCCGGGTCGTCCCGCCCGACACCGAACCGGAGCCCACGCAGAAACCGCTCTTCGACGCCTACACCGACGTGCAGCTGCTGGAACTCGGCGTGTCCGAGCCGCTGCTGCCCCAGATCCGGGAACTCACCACCGAGGCCGAGCTCCTCGAATTGCTCGACCGGGCACCGCAGCTCACCACCGACGTGCTCTTCGCGCTGTTCGACGACATCCCGTACGAGGACGTCCTCAACCAGGTCACCGACCCGGTCCGCGCTGAAGACCCGGTAGACCCGGAGGACTTCGAAGCCGCCGTGGAACGCCCTGCCACTCAGGTGACCTCCGACGACGAGGCGCTGCAAGCAATGCTGGGCGAGGCGTTCGAACGGTGGCAGATCTTCCTGCACCCCACGCAGCGAAAGCTGGTCGAGCGCAAGTACAACGGACCAGCGCGCGTCGGAGGCGGGCCGGGCACGGGCAAGACGATCGTCGCCCTGCACCGGGTGGCGTACCTCGCCCGGCAATTGCCGCCCGGGGCGGACAAGCCCATCCTCCTCACCACCTTCAACCGCAACCTCGCCGCCGACCTGCGGACCCGGCTGATGGCCCTCGGAGGGCAGGAGTTGGTGTCGCGCGTCGACATCGTTAACATCGACCGGCTCGCCAGCCGGGTCGTGGCAGAGGCGAAGGCGGGTGGCAGCCGGCGGGTCGTCGACGACAACCGGGTCCCCGAGCTGTGGAGCGAGTTCTTCATCGAGACGGGAGAGTCTGGCTGGGATGCGGAGTTCCTCGCCGCCGAGTGGACCCAAGTAATCCTCGGCCAGGTGCTCAACTCACGAGCAGACTACTTCAAGGCCCGCCGCCCCAACCGCGGCCGCAGCCTCAACCGCGCCGAGCGGGACCAGATCTGGCAACTCACCGAGCGCTTCACCACCTGGCTGGAGGCGAGAGGGGTCTGGACCTGGCGGCAGGTCGCCCAGCGGGCCGCCCGCCTCGAGATGGACCGCGCGGCCCAGGGCGCCAGCGCGCCGGGAGAATCCTCCGGCGGGTACTACCGGCCGCGTTACCGCCACATCGTGGTCGACGAGGCGCAGGACCTCAGCGCCGCCCACTGGAAGATGCTTCGGGCCATGGTTTCGCCCGGCGTGGACGACATGTTCCTCACCGGCGACACCCACCAGCGGATCTACGACAACCACGTGACGCTAGGCAGCCTGGGCATCAACATCCGTGGCCGCTCGTCACGGCTCACCCTGAGCTATCGCACCACTCGGCAGATCCTGGCCGACGCCCTGCAGATCATGACCGGCGAGGTGTACGACGACCTTGACGGTGGCGAGGAAGATCTGGCCGGATACCGCTCACTGCTGCGCGGCGGTCGCCCAATCTTCCGTGGCGCGCCGACTTGGGCCCAGGAGCGGGATCTGATCGCCGAGCAGCTACGGCACTGGGGCAAACCGACCGACGGCTCGGTGGCCATCTGCGTGCCGACGAAGGAGCTTGCGGCCGACATCATTACCCGGCTGGAGGCTGACGGCTTGCCAGTGGTGGAGATCGGCCCCGACGGCCCGAAGCAGCCCGACGGCGTACACGTCGGGACCATGCACCGGTTCAAGGGACTCGAGTACCAGCGCATGATCATCTCAGGGGTCAGCGACGGACTCGTGCCCCGGCAGATGATCAGCAAGTACCGGGAGACCGACCCCAAGCGCTACCAGCGCGAACGCCAGCGCGACCGGTCGTTGCTTTTCGTTGCCGCCACCCGTCCCCGCGACGAGCTGGCCGTGTTCTGGCACGGCACGCCCAGCCCGTTCTTGACCAGCCGACTCGTGCAGCGACAGCTACGGTGAGCACGGGACCCCGCATCAGCGGGGCCCGGGCTCGAAGCGCAGGGAGGCGAGGTGCAGGCGGGGGACCGCATCGGTGACCGGTACGAGCTGACGTATCCGATCGGACGCGGCGGGATGGGCCAGGTCTGGGCCGGCTTCGACGAGCGACTCGACCGGCCCGTAGCGATCAAGTTCCTCCGACAGTTGGAGGTACCGGAAGACGAGCGTGAGACGGCCGCCAAACGCTTCCGGCGCGAAGCGAGAGCGACAGCCCGGCTCGACCATCCCGGCGTGCCAGCCGTACACGACCTCGGGGTGCACGGCGACGACCTCTATCTCGTCATGCAGCTCGTGCCCGGGATCGTCCTCGCCGACCACATCGCCGAGCAAGAGCAGCTACGCGTCGGCGAGGCTGCATCGATCGCCGCGCAAACCTGCTCCGTTCTCGCCGCCGCCCACGCCGCGTCCCTCGTGCACCGTGACCTAAAGCCGCAGAATCTCATGATCACCCCCGCCGGAGTGGTGAAGGTGCTCGACTTCGGCGTAGCCGCACTGCTGGGTCCGGCCGAAGCGTCGCGCCTCACCGCGACCGGCCGCACGCTCGGCACACCCGCCTACATCGCACCCGAGCAGGCTGCCGGCGGCCCTGTCGGTCCCGCAGCCGATCTATACGCTCTGGGATGCATTCTCTTCGAAATGCTCGCCGGGAACCCTCCCTGCGAGGCGACGAACGCCCCCGACATGCTGCGTCGGCACATGCGCTCGCCGATTCCTATCATCACCGAATACCGCTCTGGCGTGCCCGACGACTTGGCACATCTTCTTTACTGCCTCTTGGCCAAGGAGCCAACGGACAGGCCGGCATCCGCCGCCGAGGTTCACCAGTTCCTTACGCAATTCTCCGACTGCAACGGCAGCGTCGGGACGGTAGCCACCCGGACAGACAAGCCCACGCCCCGTCTTTACCTGCCCGCAGTAGCGTCCGTGCCGCCGCAGAGGTCCCAGCAGGAACTGGTCGAGCTGCGCGCACATGCACGGGAACTGGCCGAGAGCGAGCGCTTTATACAAGCGACCGACGTGTTAGAGCGGGCTCTCCGCTCAGCGTCCGGCGGCAATGAAGCCCTCGCCGCCGAGATTGTCGCCGTACGACTGGATCTCGCCAACCTCTACATGCTTGCAGGTGACTTTCACCAGGCCCAAGAGGCCTTTGAGGGACTGTACAAATAACGGCTGATCGACCGATCAAGGAGAGACGCCAGATGACGACCGAGATCACCTCGGGGCAGGAGCAGGCTGCAGGGTCGGTGGGTGCGGTTACGGATGAGCAGTTGATCGCGATGCTGGTCGATCGGGCTCGTGGTGACGGGCTGAAGCTGACCGGCGAGGGCGGGCTGCTGCAGCAGCTCACGAAGCGGTCCTCGAGTCGGCTCTGGACGGTGAGATCAACGAATGCGCTGGAAACACCCCTGAACGCCTTCCAGATTGCTTTCGAGGGCCGGCTCACCCCGGCCAACCACTGACCACCTCAACAACCAAGATCAGCCGTTAACTTGACACTCCCGAACGCCCTCGGACGTCGAGGACCGGCATCTGGAACGCGTTGGAGGGGGATCGCCGCGCTGAACAGGCTAATCACGTTGAGGAATCGGCTGGGGATGTCCTCGGCGACGATCACGGCGACGTGCTCGTACTGCGGGGATGGTTGTCGTGGTTGACCGCTCTGTGGCTTCCGTCAGCCGTCGCCGCTCGGGTTCCGAGCCGCACAGCACTAATAAAAGATAGGCTGGCGTCTCCAGACGTGCCGCCTTGTCGACCTTAACTGATTGGAATATGGGATGCCGGGCATGCTGTACTACCCGTTCGCCGACGCCCCTCCGGGGGTCATCCAGCAGGCAGTTCTGTACTGGGACGGCCTCAGCACGGTAGTCGGTCATGGCTGGCAGGATCGCATGCGCGGGCATATGGACGCAGTCCGGGCCCTCGGCTTCTACCAGCCGATCGAGCCGCATGAGTCCTACGAGCCGGTATCGCTCGACAAGATCTGGCCTTACTTGGAGCACGCGGTAAGTCAGATCGACACCGCCGATCTTGGCATCCCTGACGTACCGCCGGATGTGCACCATGCCCCCGGGATGCTGCATGTGGAGAAGCTTCATGAGAGTGTGGTTGACGAGCTCATCGCCCGTGGTTGGGTGAGGCGCCATCCGGGTGCGCCTACCCGGCTCTTTGGGTCTGAACTCCTCATCCATATGGTCGTCAGCATCGTGGCGGCCCAGATCGCCGAGATGACCAACACTCGCAATGACGGAGACCGGCTCCACCCACACACGGACCGTGTGTCCGCCCATCGCATGAGCACCGATCCGATTGCGGGTCAGCATGTGACTCAGTGCTGGCAGGTCGACATCGGTCCGCTCCTTCCAGTGCCTCGGAGCGACGTCAACGTCTATGATCTCTGGAGGTTTCGCCAGCGGCACGATGACGAGCGACGCCGCATGATGATGGCGATCCAGGACCTTCTGCGGAGTCTTCGGGGTGATTGCCCTCGTGATGCGTACGAGCGGATCGAATATGAGCTTCGTGAAGCGCGGAATGATTTGGAGGGTGCTGCCAAGGCCGCCAGGGTGTCGGTCGTTCGTCGTTATGGGCTATGGGTGACGGTGGCAGCAGGGGCCGCCGCGGCCGGAGAAGCACTCAATCTCGGCGGGGTAACGGGAGCACTGATCGGCGTTGCCAGTAGCTACGCGATCAATATGGCGACAGTTCCCGCGCGGTTCGAACCTAGCGGCGCAGTTCGTGACGCGAACGTCTACCGGTATCTACACCGGGCTGAGTCCGAGTTCGCGCGCTCTGCAGTGTGAGCGTCAGCCAGCCTCGGACTGGGCGGATCACGGTTTGAACCTACGAGAAGATCCACCGGGACTTGCCGACAGATACCAAGTTGTCCGGCCTCAGGGGGTCACTTCACTGCTCGCGGTAGCCCGGCCAGCGGTCGGCGTACCGTCGCTCCGGTCTGGGTGAGCAGTGGAGCGATTGCTTGGGCGTACTCGTCGCCGGCGTGGATTTCGATCACGCGGTCGTGCACATGGCCCTCTACGCGTATCAGCTTGGCCACTACCCATTGGCCCCAGGCCCGCCGGTAGTCCTTGCTCTGCTCGGCGAGGGCGGTGTCGTACGGTGCGAGCACCGTCTCGGGCAGCACCAGGCCGTGCTCGGCGCTCAGGATGTAGCGGCGGGCGTGCCGTTCGACGTAGGCCCGGCGACGGACGAACAGCGGCGAGACGTACAGGTCGCGCGCTGGCACAGGGTGGTCAAGTTTCGTCTTGACGCAGCCGATCAGCGCGATGTCGGCGCGGAGCTTGTCAGGCTCGGCCGGCCTTGAGTGCCCGCTCGGGCGCTGGGCCGGGATCGCTGGCTGAGCTGTAGGGGAGGGGGTCGATCGACTGCTGTCGCCGAGCGTGTACCGGCCGTGCCCGACCCGGATGAGTGGGGTCTCGCACGGGCTGGTCGGGCCGCCGGTGCTATCCCGGGTCATTCCCTGGATGACCGGGCCGAGCGACTGTGGGCGCCGCGTCGGGTCGAGCCGTTGGACCTCGTCGATCAGCTCCGCTCGGCTGAAGTTCAGCTTGTGTTTCGCCAGCTGCCGGGCTGCAGTGAGGATGAGCTGCCAGGCGGCCTGCTCCATCATTCTTGTTCCCCTCAGCAGCCGGTCGCAGATCCAGGATCTCGGGTACGCCCGCTGTGCCGGTTTCCCGTCGTCGTAGCAGGTTCAGCAGGTCCTCCTGCCTGGGTTGGCCGAACGCCAGTCGGTACATCACCAGGTCCGACTTGAGCCGGTCGAGCTTGGCCTGGTCGCGGCTGAGTGGGTACGGCAGAATGTGCCGCTCGATCTTCGCCGGCCCGGGGAACACCCAGTACGGCGCGAAGTCGCCCAGCTCTCCGGAGACCGCGCGTGCCGCGTCGTACAGGGCCTTCCACACGTCCGGCTCTGGGGAGCGGAGCGCCTCAGCGCGGTGTGCGGCGGCGACGTTGCGGCGGACGGCGTGCCCGCCGAACCGGTGTACCCGGCCCTCGCGCTGTTCGAAGTCGACGGGGTTGGCGGGGGTGTTCCAGTGCACGACGGCCGAGCACCACTGGTGGAAGTCGATGCCTTCCTGGCCGGCGCTGGTGGTGGCGACGACGAACGGCCAGAACGGGCTGTTGAAGGCCCGGCGCACAACTTCCTTGCGGTTGACCTGGGATTGTTCCTCGCCGCGGCCGCCGTAACGCAGCGCGAACCGACCCGGCAGCTTGATCCGCTCGTCAGGGTGGTGCGGGTCGAAGGCTTCGTACGTCGAAGGTCGGCTGGCGATCGCCTGCCGCGCCTCTTCGGCGAGTCTGCACAGCTCGTCGTCGTCCAACCGGGTGTCGGAAGCTCCGCTGCGTAGCGTGTGCAGGTGCTCGTCGAGGACGGCCTGCAGACCACCGGCCGCGCAGTAACGCAGCACCGCCTGCCAGTAGACCCGGCCCTTCGACAGGCTCTCGAGCAGCTGCGCGCATTCCGGCCGGTTGAACAGGGAACGCAGCCCGTTGGCGAGCAGCGCTGCGGCGCGCCAGTGCCCGGCGGGCGTGACCG
The DNA here is from genome assembly GCF_055587185.1 of Micromonospora sp. NPDC048040. Taxonomy (NCBI): domain Bacteria; kingdom Bacillati; phylum Actinomycetota; class Actinomycetes; order Micromonosporales; family Micromonosporaceae; genus Micromonospora; species Micromonospora sp. NPDC048040. The sequence goes on from NZ_JBVJGT010000027.1 coordinate 70,763, forward strand.
CGCTGTCGGGGTGGATCAGCCGGGACAGCGCCCGCCAGGCGATGTTGCCGGGCCCGTGCAGGCCGATCGCCGCGACACTGTCCAGCAGGCCGTCGAGGTGTTCTGCTGTCGGGTAGCAGGCCTGGCTCGTCAGCTCGCGGGCTCGCGCCACGTGCCGGTCCAGGCCGGTGGCCGCTCCCTCCTCGTCGGAGGACGTTCCCAGGGCCGCGGCGGCGTCGCCATGGCCGGGATCGGCGCCGGGCCACCGGAAGATCAGCTCCCACGGCTCGGCGGGGCTGGCTTCGGTGGCCGCCGCATCGCCAGACGCGCAAGCGCGCAGCCGTTGCCGCACCTCGCGCTCGAACGCGTCGAGCGGCGCGGTCTCGTCCGGGCGCTGCCGGGCTAGGGCCAGCGGGTCGCACAGCGCGGCAAGGCCCGGATGCGGCCAGAACAGAGCCAGGACGCTCATCGCCGCCGGCCGGCCGTGCTCCACGCGGTAGTCGAGATGACGGTGCCCCTCCCCGGCGCGACCCAGCCGGCGTTCGGCCTCGTAGCTGAGCAGCCCCGCCACCGCTGTGGGGGTGGCGTTCCACGACGAGAACAACAGCCGCTTGGTGATGCCCTCACGCGCCGCGGCGGCGAACGGCTCGCCGAGCTCGTGGTACGGCAATGATGGGGGCAGCCACAGCAGCCGCCACCAGCTCCGGTCAACGGTGTCCGCGGCGAGCTGCCGCAGCCGGCCGTTGCCGAGATCGACCGGCTCTCGTCGGCTGATCGCGTCGGCGTCAAGCAGCTGCGCGGAGGCCAGCAGCGCAGGCACGTCAGGGTGCGGGCTGGCCTGCGAGAGCCCGCTGAACCTTGTCACCGAGCTGGTAGCCGTCGAGGAAGTTCAGGAAGTACGGGGCGGACTTCCAGTACTCGACGGTCATCGGGGCACCGACGGCGTCGGCGATCTTTCGCATCGCCACGTAGCTGCGGACGTCGCGGGCGTCGAGATCATCGGCCACGCTGACGTGCTCACGCAGCATCCCGTCCTGGACCAGCGCAGGCCGTTCCGTCCGGCACATGACCCGCAGCAGCAGGCCGCGCAGCCAGTCGCGCAGGTCACCACAGGGCTCGCCGCGCACCAGCGCGTCCCGGTACGCCTCGAACGCCTTCGTCACGTCTGCGTGCCAGGACTCGTCGTCGCTGAGGAAACGCAACACCTGCCGGAAGTCGCTGTAGTGGTCCTCGCCAGCGGCAGCCTCCTCGGCGAAGGTGAACGGCTTGTACGGGGTGGCCGACAGCAGCAGCACCCGGGCGGCCCGGTAGTCGAACAGATGCCGGGCGAGTTCGGCGCCCTCGCCGCCGTTCGGATCGAGCAACTCCCGGAACCGCTGGAACTCGTCGAGGATGATCAGGTCGGGTTCGAGAACCTCGACCCCGGCGGTGGCCAGCGCCGTACGAAGATCGCCGGTAACCTTGCGGGCCATCTCTCGCAGGGCGTCGGGCAGGGCGGCGCGCCGACCGATGCCGTCGAGTAGAGTGTCGAACTCGTCGAGCAGCCCCCGCTCACGGGCACGGCTCAGAAACTCGTCCGTGATTGTGGGGTCGAGTTTCCCCTCGAGCTGCCCCCACAGTCGGTTGCACTGCTCCTCGAACCGGTCCGGCGTTGCGACGCCCGCCTGCAGCGCCCGCAGCGCGGCTCGGGTCCGCCAACCGTCCCACGAGCTTGCCTGCTCGAGGATCAGGAACAACAGTGCGCGCTCCTCGGCCGTACCGGTCCGCCAGCCCTGGTCGAAGGAGGTGCCCGGGGTGAACGCCACCAGGTTGATCGGCTTGCCGGAGGTGGCGGTCGCGGCGTTCAGCTGGTGAGCGTGCTTGGCGAGCAGGGTGAGCCGGCTGGACAGGGTGACCGTCTCGTCTGGGGTGACCCGTAGCCGGGCGATGTTCTGCCGGGCGACGTCCTGGTTGGAGCAGACGTAGATGACATCCACTCGGTCGACGCTGTCGTCGTCCTGCAACCGCTGCAGAGTCTGGGCGATGACGCCTCGGGCGACGACGCTCTTGCCGAGCCCGGTCTCGTCGGCGACCAGGAACCGTCGGGTCGGATCGGTGCCGAAGAACTGGTCGATGACGTGCGCGACGGTGGCGCGTTGGAAATCCTTCAAGCCGGCCATGACCGGGCCGGCGTCATACCCCTTCACGCGCGCACCGCCTCTGTCATCGTCTCGCGTGCCGCTGTGATGACCCGCCACAGCTCGGGGAAGCCGGGCGGCAGCAGCTGCTTGCTGTCACCGCTGGCATCGATGCGGGTGACCAACCGGGCCAGGTCGTCGAGCTGATCCGGCCGGTCCACGAGAGCGTTGAGCAGCAACTCGAGAATTCCGGTGCCGCCGGTGCGCCATACGCCCTGTCCGCCGGCGTCGCCGCTCGCGGCGGCGGCAGCCTCGGTGCCGAGGCCGAGCATCAGCAGCAGGAACTGCAGGAACTTCTCCGGAGTGTCGATCTGCTGAGCGATGACGTGGTCAAGCCGATGGGCGGGGTCGCCGATCAGGGTGGCGAGGACGACGGTCTGCTCCCGGCCAGTGCCGTCCTCGGCGATGACGACGACGAACGGGGTTATGTCGGCCAGCGCGAGCCCGGTGAACGCCGCGTCCAACGGCTGTCCCGGAACCAGCAGCACCGCCTCACCGCGGCGCGTGTGCAACTGCGCGGTGATCCGTACGCCCGTCACGTCCGGCAGGGCGTCCTCCGAGGTCAGCCGGACGCCGTAGCCGTCAGCCTCGGGCGTGACGGCGGCCGACAGCGGAATGGCGGCGATGTCGCGGACCAGATCACGCAGGATGCCCGCTTCCGGCTCCGGCTCGGTGGCGTCCTGGCGCTCGTATGGCTCGAGGATCTCCCGGAAACCCGCCCCGGGACCGAGGAGGGCGTTGATGCCCCACTGGCTGCGGCTACCGACCAGCTCCACCAGCAGTTCGACGTTCCCGCTGAACGCCGCATCGGTGGCATTCGCGGAGCCGAGCAGGACCCGCGCCTGGTGGCCCTTCTCCACCACGTACACCTTCGCGTGCAGCCCGTGAAGCACCTCCTGGCCGGACGGCGCCTCCTCGGCGGGCAGGCCGGCCAGCGCGCTGACCACGAACGTTCCGGATTCCGCCAGGACCTCCTGTGGCAGACAGTCGAGCGTCTCCTGGCGGCTCACCAGCGCCAACTGTCCGCTCGGTGCGCACCGGTCCAGGCCACCCGGAGTACAGAACGGCGAGATGACGAGGTGACGTAGCCCTTCGAAGTCCGGTGGGCGAGCGCCGGGCACGCCCAGCGCGTGAAAGAACATCTCCCGCGCGCCTTCGGGGCGGTCCCACTCGGCTCGACGCAGGTCCTCGCCCAGAGCCTCGATGGCCGCCTGCCGGTCCGTTGGTAGCGGCGCCACCGCCAGCCGCACCGCATGCCGCAGGAGATCGAACAGAGGCCGGTTGTCCGCCTTCGGCCGTGTGCCGATCACGCCGTCCAGGCGAAGGCACACGTCCCAGCTGCGGTCCTTGGTCAGGTTCCGGCTGAGTACCAGCAGCCGCAGTGACGTCTCCCCGGTCGTCTCGTCGTGGAAGCGCAGCGCCCACACCTTCGGGTGGAACAGGTGGCCGGGCTTGGGCCGGCATACCTGGTGCACCATGGGCTCGACGAACGCCAACAGCGCCGACTGTGTCGGCGGCACCGCGATCTGCCCCGCCTGGCAGAACACGTCTATGCGGTCGGCGCAGTGCCGTACGCCCTCCATCACCGCGATTGGGTCCGTCGACTCGCGTAGGCCATGCGCGGCGAACGCCAGCGGGGCGACCAGCAGACTCTCCAGATCCAGGGTGAACGTCATGGCCACGGCCCGGGACAGCCGCGCGCCCGGTGGTGGGCGCAGAGCGTCGAGCAGCAGCGCGCGGGAGTCAGGCGCGAGCACCGGCAGCCTCCAGCAGGTCGGCGGCGCAGCCGTCGTGGATGTCGGTGAGGATCCGGCGAACCTGCGGCCAGCGGAACACCAGGCGGCGACTGCCCGACGCGCCACTCCACCTGCGCAACAGCTTGTCGTTGACCAGCCGCGACTGGCCCTTCTTCACCGACCGTTCCCGCTCGCCGACGAGGTTCCGCAGGGTCGGGTCGGTGGCGGCGTCGCTGGCGGCACCGCTGGCCACCGCGTCGAGCCACCGCTCGACGAATAGGCGCGCCTTGACGTTTGTGCTGATCCGCGGATTCTGCTCGATGAGCCGGCTCCACATCCCCGACCGGTCCCAGCCCTTGAGGCCGTGCTCCGCCGACACCCGATCGCTCCACCCCAACAGCTTGTCGCGGTACAAGGCCGCCGGCTCCTCGTGCTCGGTCAGGCCCGCCTTCTCGTACCGCTCGGCGACGAGCAGGTTGTACAGCAGCGCCGCCCCGTGCATCGCCAGCGAGAACCGCTGCGCATCACGCACCAGGGAGCCGATCGGCTCCGGCGCGGCCAGCGTCACCGGCTCATCCCACGGAGCCTCGCTGTCCCAACCCGGGCGATGCTCGGGTTCGAGCAGGTACGCCAACAGCGTGCCCGGTGCTGCGGCGAGGAGCCTCTCGCGCAGCCAGCGGGCCTCGTCCGGGCGCAACATCAGCCCACCCTCGACCTCCTTCGGGAAGTTCGCCGGTGCCCCAGGCAGGGTCGGGTGCCAGGTGCCGCTCGACCGCTCGGTCAGTTCATCGGCTTCCGCGGCTAGGCCGGAGGCCAGCCGCCGGTCCGGTGCGGCGTCATCGTCACCAGCGCGGATGCCGTACCGCAGCAGCGCCGCGGCGTAGATGCTCGATGGCAGGGTGCGCACACCGACGCCGGCACGCCGGCCGATCACACCCTCGGTTTCGTGCCCGCGCAACAGAGCGACGATCACCTTCCGCTCGTTGCGGTCAACCTGCGCGGCGAGGCGGTCACCACGCAGCCCACGCCGCTGCGCCTCCTGATAACACCAGGGCACTATCAGCAGGTACCGCGCCCGGGTCTGAAGAACCGAGGTGCCGGGGAACAGCAGGTCGCTGATCGCGTCGCGAACCTGGCCGATGCCCAGCTCGTCCCGGCTCTCCGTGTCGCTGAAGAGCTTGAGCAGCTCACGAATGCGTTGCTGGTCGTCGCGAGAACTGTCCAGCCAGCTCAGTCCTGAGGCCATGAATGCCTTCCGCTCATGCTTCCGCAACATCGACGAGGCCGCTGAGCGGACCGGTGGGCAGAGCAATCCAGCCCTCGGTACGTGCGGTCATTCGCTGCTCGTCGTCCGGCTGGGTTGCCATGCCGATCGCCGCGGCACGCGCGTTCAAGGCCGCGATCACCGAGTCGAACGCGTCGTGGCTGTGGCGGCACAGTGCCTCGAAAGCACCCAACTCCAGCCAGGGCGCGGCCCCGCAGAGTGCGGTCACAAGATCGGCATGCTGGTCGTTCTGACCCCGGCCCTTGTAACCGCGGTACGTCAACCCCCAGCGGCACAGGGCCGCGGCCGGGTACACCTCGACGATCCTGCCGCCGCCGCAACGGTCAATGTCCTGTCCGGCGGCGGCGAACATCGCCAACATTCCGGCGCAGCGAAAGGCGGCATGAGCGATGCGATCCGCAGCCACACTGAGTGGGATGATGCCGGTTTCCTCGCGGACCACCTCGTCCGTCAGCCGGTAGGCCAAGCGCCGCCGCCACAGAGCGCCGTCGCCGTCGGTGACGTGGCCGGACTGGTGGGCAGTGACGAGCGCGACGAAGGGTTCCGGCCAGCCGAGCGGACAGTCCAACCCGATCTTGTCCACGTCTTGGCCTGCCTTCACGATCCGGACATCGCTGACGTCGAGGACCAGCTCCCGCACCACCGCGCTGTCCGACAGCCATTCGATAGTGGCCATCGCCGTACGCTTGTCTGCCGCTGCGAGGTCGACGCCGAGAGTCAGCACCGCACCACTCTAGGTGCCGTTCACTCGGTACGACATGGCTCGATCGACGGTCGTTACAGGACGTTCAGTTGTTTCAGCTGCCGATTTGGTGGGCCAAGGCGGCCTCGTTTATGTAAGTGGTTCTGGGTCGCCAGGCCCCGACCTGTAGGTGATGATCCGATGGCTGGCGGGCGGGTCACCATCTGAGCATTTTTGTCCTGCGTAGCGGTTGGCTTCGACGTGGTGCAGAACGAGGATGGTCTGCACGATGGTGGTCGCCCGCCATGGGCAGCAGAGCAGCTTGGCCAGGATTTTCCAGGTCTTGAGAGTGGCGATCGCCCGTTCACCGCGGGCGCGGATCTTCGCGTGGGCGCGGTTCACGGCCTTCTGCCGGCGTGACAGCTTCGGCCGGAAGCGGCGCCGCTTGAACGGAGTGCGCACGCTGCCACGGGTACCTTGATAGCCCTTATCGGCGAAGGTCATCACGTCTGCCCTGGTCAGCGCCTCGATGATGCCGTGGGTCCGGGCTGCGGTCAGGTCATGGACCGAGCCGGGCAGCGCCGGCGAAGCCCAGACGAGGCGGCCAGCCGCGTCGGCGATGACCTGCACGTTCACGCCGTGCCGCTTGTGTTTCCCGGAGTAGTACGGTTTCTGCTCGGCGACCCGGTCGATCGGAATCAGGGTGCCGTCCAGGATCGCGTACGCCAGTCGGCGGATCCGGTCCATGGCGGTGGCCAGGTCGTCGGCGGCCGTCGCGAGCAGGGCTACAGCTTCCTGCACGTACCGCCATGCGGTGCTCACGCCGACCTCGAACCCGGCGGCCAGTCGGGTGTAGGTGTCACCGTTGCGCAGGTGAGCCAGGGCGAGCAGTGCCTGCCGTCCCGCGTCGAGGCGCCGCAACCTGGATCGACGCTGGTTGCGGTGGCTGCGGATACGGTCAGCGAGGTGGTTCAGGGTCCGGCTGGACAACGAGATCGTGGACGGGTAAGACAGCACAGGCGAGGCTCCCGTGTTGGGGCATCGGGTTTTGGTCGATTTGCTGTCTTACCTGGATCCTCGCCCTCATCGATCACCGGGCTGCGCGCACCGCCCCTGACCTGCAAGATCAGGTTGGAAAAGGCTCAATGCTACTTGACTACCCAGATGGCAGAGGTCACTGTGCCTTGGCGCCGTTTGGGGTCGGGCGGTACGTGGCCGACAGCAGGTCGGGCACGTCGGCCAAGACGTCGTTAAGCAGCCTGATGACCTCGTCAGCCTCGTGCGCCTCCAGGGGCTGCCCGACCCGTCCGCTACGTCGGAGTACCTCTTCTAGGCGGGTAGCAAGAAGGTCGATGTTCGCCCTCTCCTCGGCGGTTACGTACTGCTCGATGACGCTGGCCAGATGCTCGTCGGTCAGATGAGCTGCGGCATGGGCGAGCGGGCTGCGGCGCAGCCGGTCTATCACCGCGATCCAACGTTGGGTCAGTTGGTCGGTCCGCTGGGCTCGTCGCAGGAGTAACTCGTGCTCGCCTTCCTCCTGGATACGTTGAAGGTGGATCGCTCGGAGCTGTTCGCGTACCTCCGGGTCGAGCCGGACGGAAACCTCGGGCCGGCAGCGGAGAACGACCCCCCGTCTTTCATACGTGCGGTAGCTTCGCGACAGTTCCCGGTTGAGGCGGTACTCGAACTCGCCGGCCTGTTGTGGGTGGAAATGTCGTGCCAGTTCAGCGGACTGCCTCTCAACATCCCTCCGTGCTAGGTCGGCAAACTGCGACGACCAGGCACCGAGCAGCTCCTCGCTCAGCTTTTCCGCGTGCCAGGTCAGCCGCACATGGATCTCGAACGTGAAGACGAACCCGCGTGCCGGTACGATAATGGGCTGGGACAGTCGACGCCGCTGGCTGACGCTCTCCGGAACGGATTGCCGGATCGGCGGTGGCGGACCGGCCAAGAGGCGGCGCACAGCGAACCACAGTCGCCCAAGCCATGATTTCAGGCCTCGCCACCAACGGGCGAGGGCATTCGTGAAGGCAATAGCGTTGGGCGAGGTCATGGGCACTCCTGAGCTTAAGCAGCCGAAGCAGAAGGGGATAAGGCACCGGCTCGCGACAGCCAGTAGGTGAACCGTGGCTGCACGCTCCGGTCGAGGACGAGCCTCCGGAGCAGGGTGCGAAAGGCCTCGGCGGTTGGTGGGTATGCCCGGAAGGATCGCAGCCAGTGACCCAGTTGACGCCAACCGTTCTCTGCAAGGTCAGGATCTAAGAGAACCAAGCGCCAAAGCGCCGCCACATCTTCCAAGGCTTGAGGTGAGGTGCCAGCTAGCGAGAGCAACGGAAACTGACCCGGAAAGGGAAGTTCCGACGTTGTCAACCGACTGAACGCACGACTGGCCGCGACCTCAAGGACGGAATCCCCACTTAGCGCCCATCTTTTGAGTAGCGCCAAGATCGGAGCATGGCCGAGATCCCCGGCCAGCCGAGTGACCGCCCCCGTGATCTCGTGGCCGAGATAGCCGTGGGCGCTTCGGGCAACGTGGGTCAGGTCGTGCAGTAATCGGTTGTGATACGAGGTCCGGAAGCCCATGGACCAAGCCTTGGCGGCTGTGTCGCGCTCAAATGCGGCGTCAGACCAGGCGAGTGAGGAAATCTCCCCGCCCACACGGCTGCTGATCCGGTGGCTCGCTGATCTGTCGGGGGCCCCTGAGTCGGCAAGGTTGGCCACCGCCACCAGTGCAGCCGCAGCGGCTCGGCGAAGGGCCGGCTTCCGGTCCCTGGCCCAGTTGCCGATCACACTGTTATAGACTTGGTCGAAGTCGTGACAGGCGAATCCGGCAGCAGCGACCGCTGCGCAGTGCTTGAAGTCCTCAGCGGGATGAGTGGCCAGCGCGTCTAACCAACCGATGAGCGCCGACCGGCTGTTGTCGAATTCGTTCCAGGCAACGTCCAAAAGTGCCCGAACCATATCCGGCTCGACCTGCGCCATCCGGGTCGCCACGTCAGGTCGGAGCCGATCTGCTACCTTCTCCTCGCCGTCCCAGTCGCCAGCAAGATCGTCACCGAGCAGTCCGGGGAGGCTGTGTACCAGCGCGGGCCGGCCGATGGCGGGATGGGCGAAGAGCCCATCGAGCTTCTCTAGCAAGAGCCCGGCCGCATCCGTCACGTGGGCGATCGGATGGCCGGAAAAGACTGCATAGGTGACCCGCAGGGCCCTGCGGTGCTGCAGTTGACGGTGTTGATAGTCGCTGTCGACGGTAGGCGTCTCCAGGATGGCGCGTGCACGAACACGTCGCCGCACTTCTCCGGACGGAAGCAGCGCGGCCAGTTCTTCATCGCTCTGCGGAAGTCTGGCCGCGAGCATTTCCGCCTGCTGTGCGCATTCTCGGGGCCGAGCCAGCAGCGTCACGCCGCGTCGGAGGAGATCGTTCCTCAAGAGCCTCCGAGCGTAGCGGATCCCGCAACGCCCGTCGCAGTACTCATCGCCGTCTACACATCGGCCATGGAGGTTATAGACGAGGTGCCGACGGAACACCGCCATCGAATCAAAACTGCACCTGTGAAACACCTCCGCGTGATGAAGCACGCCGTCTGGCACGTCTAGATCGCGGACCAAGACTGCACTCGCTTCGTGCTGCTCGAAAGTTCGCTCCAAGGCTCGGATAAGTCCGGCAGTGGCGTTGGCGCCGAGTCGGATGATGTAGCCGTGCCCCTTCTGCAGCAGATCCGGGTGATCTCGAATTTGCAGAGGATCGCTGGACTCGCGGAGCATGATCTCCCGAACGTGTTCCTGGCCGTGGCGATCGGCGAGTGCAGCGCAGGCAGTCGTCGAGCGCCCGGTGCCAACCGGACCTGCGAGGCCAGCTACCGGGCTTCGATCAAAGCGTTGTGTCAGGTCACCGAAACATGCAGGCTTGACTAACGTAGCCACCTTCAGCTTAATCCGGCGAACAGGGTCGGCACTCAGCCGAGCGCGGTCGTCCTGGCCGATGTTGATGATGCTGCCCACGACCCGCGCATAGTCGCCATAGACCGCCGGCCCTTCGTTTCGGACGTCGTCGAACCGAAAGCGGTTGCCCTGCCCTGGCATCCATGCTCTGAGCGTCGGATTGGACCGCACGAAGGCGGCAGAGTTGCCAGACTCGTCACTCTCCGCTGGATGCTCCGACTGGTCCTCTTCCTCTTCGTCCTCCTCACGGGCCTTCGTGTCCCGCAGATCCACGCCCGCCTCGCCCCGGTCATGCCCGAATTCCCCTGCTGTCGCCGGTTGCTTCGAATCGTCCACCTCCGGCCCAGACCCGGGCGTTACCGCGCCAGGCCCAGCGTCGGCTGATGATGGCTCGTCAGCGGGGGGACGGTGGGGAGTCACCGTTCACTCTCTTCGTCCTCGCGCCACACCGCGTGTGAGCCGTAGGCGCGGCCGTAGTCGCCGTACACGGTAGGCCCGTTGTTTGTGACGGTGCCAAAGTCGAACCTGCTACCGCCGGACGGACTTACTGTCGGTTGCCGTGTCTTTCCACCACGACGGCGAGCGCCGCCCGGACCATTAGAGGCGAGCACGAAGGGACCGCAGTTGACATTCTCGTCTGGCACAAACACCCACGCCTCGTCCACGAAGGACTTCACCTCAACACGTACCCGACGGAAGCGGTCTCGCCGGATACCGCTGTAGGACTGGCAAACGACGTCGCGGTAGATGGTGGCTGACACGATTAGCGCTAATCCAGCGTTGGGGAACGAGCCCAATGCCTCTCGCACCGGCTCCGCGTTGACCAGCCGAGCGGCCGTAACGACCGCCGTGCCGGCGAAGCCGTTCTCCGCCGGCACTACCAGCCCCTGATGCAAGGCGACGCGCATCCGGATACGAGCGTGGTCTGCGGCTTGCCGATTATGGTCGCGCAGAACCCGGTCCATGGCTGGCACGAGTTCTGCAACGATCCTCGGCTCCGAGGTCCCAGGCGGGAAGATCGCAAACTCACCGTCCCCGCTCGCCTGGATCACCCAGCCACTCCGGTCCAGCCCACAAAGCTCTGCAGCCTCTCGCATGATCTTTTGGAAGTTGCTCTGGGCATGGAACTGTCCCATATCGTCGTTCCTGCTGTAGCTCTCCATGTCCACGAACATGATCAGCCGCCGGTCCGACTGCACTGCCGGTGCCATCTCGCCCTCCTCGTGCCCCGCCTTGCCTGCGAGACCATGTCACTTATAGCGACGCACGGCCTTGGGAATGCCATCAAAGTACGGGTTTCGGGAATGAGTTCCTCGTCGTCTTTGCGTCAAGCCATACTTCGAAGGGGTGTAGCGGAAACGCCTTGGCTTCACTGATGCCATGAGCATCCCTCAATCCTCGGTGCCATCCCGTACTGCCGACGTGGAACGAGCGTTGGCCACTGCTCGTATGCATCAAGACTCGATCCAGCACGCCGACACCAAGATCGCAAGGCTCGTCGGTATGTACGGAGCGCTGGCAAGCCTCATCGCCAGTAGCCTGCCTAGGCACTCCGAGCTGGCAGGCACGCCAGGGCTCGGCCTGGCCCTTGGCCTCACCTGCGTCGTGTTCATTTGCTCGTTGGCCGCCGGTGCCCGACAGCTGGCACTCGGCTTCCGGCCGGTGGTGACCGGACCAAGAGGGCCAAACCGTTTCGGCTTTCCAGATCCTGAATCGCTACCCATCGCGCTAGTCGCTGGCCACGAGAGCACCGAGGCATGGCAGCTCGTAACGCTGCTCGGGCAGATCGCGTACAGCAAGCATCGTCGGGTGCGGTCGGCGCTTCCGTGGACCTTTGTTGCAGTCGCCTCGGCGACGTCATGGCTGGTCCTTGCTGCCTTCCTGTGACTGGAACGCCGCTGCTCGGACACCTTCTGCCGGCCGACTGCATCGACCAGAATGGTTGCTGTGCCGATGCAGCCGCAACCGGGCCAAGCGTCGCCACGTCCGCCGGCGAACGGGGTATTGACATGCGACACGACCAGAACCGACCACAAGACTTGTCGCCGTGGCCTCCGGGGTCCCTACTCAGCTGCCTGACCCCGCCAGTCCGCAGCGCGCTCCTCGCCATCGGTACAGCCGTCAGGGTGGAGTCGGGAGACCGCATCCTTCGCGAAGGTGACGAGGGTAGTCATATGGTGCTGCTCTGCCATGCATTGACGAAGGTGACCGTCAACATGGCAGATGGGCGTCAAGCCCTTCTGGCAATCAGGGTGTCGGGCGATGTCGTCGGTGAGATCTCGGCGCTAGGTGGCACGCCACGCACCGCCACGGTCACCAGCTGTGGCGACGGGGTGGTCAACGTCATTCATCGGCGGGATTGGCATCCCTTTCTGCAGGATCACCCCGAGGCGGCGCTTGCATTGGCGGGCACCACGGCGGCACGGTTCCGCTGGGCGAACCAGCGAAGGGTCGACTTCGCCTCCTACCCGGCGAAGGTCCGATTGGCTAGGATTTTGGCAGAACTATCCGCCGCACACGGAGAGTCGGTGCCGGCCGGCAGAACCCTTGGCGTGATGCTGACTCAAACGGAGCTGGCAACGTTGAGTGGCGCAGCGGAGCCGACCGTGGAGAAAGCGCTGCGCGAGCTTCGGCAGGCCGGGGTCCTTGAGACGGGATACCGCCAAATCATCATCCGTGATCTAGCGACCCTGCGACAGGTCGGGCGTATGCCGAACGTGCGACACGGGTGGACCAAAGACAGCTGAAGCGTGGAAGTCCAACCGGCCCGGGTTCGAGACTGTCCGAGCGGAGATGAAGCGCCCTTGTTGCGCCGAACTGGCGCATGGCTTCTTCGATACTTGACTACGACCAAGGGCCAGCCATGCATGATCGACCCGCGGCCGTCTGGCCTGTGCCCACGTCCACGACCCGGCGGTGCAGTGCAGTGCGGTGTCATCAACCGCAAGGGCCGGCGCGGCACCATCGCCACCGGCGGCGGCCGCTGCGAACGCCACCAGCACGTCGACGGCCACGGTGCCGGTCTGTTCGCCCGCCCCGATAACGCGCACGGCGACTGTTCCGCACCGGGTTTGATGGAGACATCGAAACCTGGGAGGAACACCAGCGATGCCCGCACCGAAGAAGTACAACGATGAGCTGCGTGAGCGTGCGACACGGTTGGCGGTCGAGGCCCGTCGGGATCCGGCGTCCGCGGTCGGGGCGATCCGGCGGATCGCTGGTCAGCTCGGGGTTCATCCGGAGGCGTTGCGCACGTGGGTGAAGAAGGCCGAGACCGACGCCGGTGAGCGGCCGGGCACCACCAGCAGCGATGCGGAACGCCTCGCCGCGTTGGAACGGGAGGTGCGTGAGCTGCGGCGGGCGAACCAGATCCTGCGCTCCGCGGCGTCTTTCTTCGCGGCGGAGTTGGACCGTCCGTCGCGATGAAGGTCGAGTTCGTCGACTCCCAGAAGGCCGAACACGGTGTCCAGCCGGTCCTGCAGGCGCTCG
>NZ_JBVJGT010000028.1:0-67954 GCF_055587185.1 Micromonospora sp. NPDC048040
TCGAACGAGAAGAGCCCGGTGGGAAAGGTCGGCGACGGGTGCAGGTCGCCACGTTCGTCGCTGACGACGAACGTGTTGCCGTCCAGGATGCTGACGCCTCGTTCGCTCATGAGCCCTGTCCTCCTGCACGGGCGAAGTCGCGCGGGTGGTGGGCGCCCTCGGGGCCGGGCAGCAGCCGCTCGAACGACGACAGGAGCGCCAGGTCGCCCTCGACGTTGATCTCGTTGCGCATCAGCGCCGCGTAGAGCTGCGCCCGACCCTGGACCAGCCGGTCGAAGAGCGTCTGGTGGCCCCGGATCACCAGGTCCGGCCGCTGGTCCTGGCGCGACACCTGGGTCGTGCCGTCGCACAACGTTACGAACCAGACATCTGCTCCCGTATCGCGTTCGACTTCCAGCCGGATCGTGCCCCGGGCCTTCATCGTGATCGGTGTGGCCGGGCGCCGGCCCAGCCGGCCGAGATAGTCGGCGGTCGGGTCCCCCATCAGAAACCTCCTTCCGACACCCCCGCGAGCAGCACTGTTCGTACAGCCTGGAACGCCCGGTGGTGAGCGGCCGTCACCCGAAGCGGGTGAAAGTCGCCGGCGGTGTACCCGCCGCGCAGCGGGGGCCGGTCGTCCGGCCGCACCGCTGCCTCCGGGGGGGTCTGGCAGGTCAGCCGGCGGAGTGGGCGTGACGGGCCGCGCGCTCGGCCAGCCACAGCCACCGACGCTGCACGTCGCCGCTGGTGGCGGCGACCATCGCCAGGGCGTCGCCGCGGACCGCGCCGAGGGCGTCCGCCGTCGCCGTGGGGTCGTCCAACACGGCCGCGCCGGCGCGGAACGCCTCGGCCTCGGCCGCGCCGCCGAACCGCGGTGCCACCTCCGCGCGCCAGAAGTCCGCCCAGGCCAGGTCCGGGTTCCAGGTGAAGCGCGCGTACGCCAGGTAGCTGATCTCGTTGGTCGGGTGGTACGCCGACGCCTCGGCGAAGATCGTCAGGCCGCGCATGCCCGCCCCGGCGGCCCGGGTCGCCATGTCGGCGTACAGGTCGGGCACCCAGGAGTGCCGCTGCCGGTTCCACTGGGAGCCGGCGTGGGTGCGCAGCACGTTGGTGGTGTGCGGAAGCCCGTGGACGTGGTCGGCGGTGAGCCGGTCCCGGTTGTCGTGCCAGAAGCCCCGGTTGACGCAGTACTGGTAGGCCACGTCGTCGGGCAGGTCGGCCAGCGGCTTCTGGGCCTCCAGGTCGAAGATGTTGTCCCAGTAGACCTCGACGAGGTGCCGCAGCGGCACCCCCGCCGGCCCGGTGCGGCGGGCGGTCTCGAGCAGGGTCGGGTAGACCGACCGCATGGCCTCGTACGACCAGGAGGTGCGCTCGCCGCCGGTGCGGGCCGCGCACCTGGCGCAGGCGCAGCTGCCGTAGTCGCCGGTCTCGAAGTTGACGCCGCCGACGGGGAGGGTGTCCAGCAGCCAGTCGACCGCCTCCCGGTGCCACGCCAGGTTGTCCGGCTGCGACGGGCAGGCGGCCATCATGTACTCGCTGGCCGGGAAGTGCAGGTCGCCGAAGTCGTCGATGTCGAACCCGACCTTCTTCGGCAGCTCGGCGGCCAGGTCGGGGCGCTGCCGCAGCCAGGTGGCGAGGTTGTAGCGGTGCCGGCCGTCGAAGTAGATGCCGCCGTAGGCGTTGACGCCGATCCCGGCGATGATCCGTACGCCTCGGGCGTTGGCGTACTCGCACAGCTCGCGGGCCGCCTCGACGCCGCCGTGGGCGTCGCGCAGCAGCCCGTACACCACGATGCCGCCGATCCGCTCCCGGCTGCAGAAGTCGACCAGCCGCCGGTAGTCGGCGCCGAACGCCTCGGCGGGCTTGGCGTACGGGTTCAGCGCGCCGATCTCCTGCTGGCCGAGCTGCCGGAGGTCCCAGTTGGTGGAGTGGTCCCAGGTCCACAGGTTGCGCAGCGGCAGCCGAGGCGCGCCCTCCCGGACGCCCACCGGCACGCCGGCCGGGGTGGCCAGGGCGAGCAGTTCCCGCGCGGCGTAGACCAGGCCGGCGAAGGGGTCGCCGCTGAGCCGGATCTCGCCCTGCTCGGGCACCTCGATCCGGTAGCCGCCCTCGGGCCGCGCCGGGTCGGCCTCGAAGCGGACCGGCACCCCCTCGGGTGTCTCTCCCCACGCCTCGCCCAGGAGCCGGGCCGCGTACGGCGCGGACGCGCTGCCCTGCACCCGGACTCCGGCGATCTGGCGGTACTGCGACATCATGACCTCCCGAGGGACTGCGGGGTGGCGGCGAGGTAGTCGACCACCTCGATGCCGGTCCACACCCGGTGCTGCCAGTACGGATCCTGTTCGACACGGTTGCGGGCGGCGGTGGCGTCGGCGGCCCGCAGGACGAGGACGGAAGCGCCGAGGTCGGCCCGGGCCCCGGCGAGCAGGGCGGTGCCGTCGGCGAGCAGGGCCTCGACGTGGGCGAGGTGGGCCTGCCGGTGCGGTTCCCGGCGGGTGGCGGCGTCCGCGGCGAAGGTGGCCGTGACCAGGAAGGTCGGTTCGAACCTCACGCCTCACCGCCGATGGCCTCGAGCAGCCGCCGCATCGCCACCCGGTAGACCGTCTGCGGCCGGCCCGCGCCGGTGCTGACGTGCACGCCGACCTCCTCGGCGAAGCCGGCGGCCCGCAGCGACTTGAGCAGTCGGCGCGCCGATCGTGCCTCCACCCCGTAGGCGTCGGCCAGGGCCCGCGCGGTCACCTGGTTCGGGTCCATCTGGTGCAGCGCGTCCAGCAACCGGCGGGTCGACAGCGGACCGAGGCGGAGCTGTTCGGAGATCCGCAGGACCTCGGGCGCGGTCTCGCGGAGCCGTTGCTTCACCGGGCTCTCCCGGCTGGAGTAGATCTGCCCGTCGGGGAAGACGACGTGGGTGTCGCCGCTGCCGCGGCCGAGTGCCAGCGCCTTGCGGGCGTTGTCCTCGGCGGCGGCGATGGTGGTGCCGGCACCGAAGCCGACCGTGTGCTCGACGTCGACGCCACGGAGGGTCAGCAGGGAGGCGTGGCCGGCCCGGTGCCGGGCGATGGCGCTCTCGACGGTGCCGCGGGTCGTCGTGATGAGCAGCGTCCGGTCGTCGATCGTGCCCAGCCTGCCCCGCATCCGCTCGGCGTGTTCGAGCAACGCCTCGCGCAGCCGCAGCCGCTCCCGTTCCATCTGGTACGGGTCCTGCTGGCGGCTGGCGGGCTCGGTCAGCTCGATCATCATCACCGCGATCTGGGTGGCGCGGGACTGTCGTACCTCCGCGGCGAGCCACGCCCGGCGCAGGGCGTCCCGCACGGAGGCGCGGGTGTGTTCCACCCGCCAGACCGGCACCCCGCTGTCGGCCAGGTCGCGGTGCACGGCGCCGAGGCAGGTCAGGCACGCCTCGACCGCGCCGGAGGCGTACCGCTCGCGGTGGAAGGCGGTGATCTCGTCGAGGCCGGAGAAGAGCAGGCCGGACGAGTCCGCGATGGGCAGGATCTCGGTCGGCGGGACCAGGTCGATGTCGTGGTACGTCTCGCGGACGATGTCGGCCTCGATGGTGTCCACGCTCACCGTGGGCAGCCGTCCGCCGCTCGCCAGCAGCATCCGCGACAGTGTCCGGTAGAGGTCGATGCCGGCGTGCGGCATGTAGTCGATCTCGGCGCGCAGGTCGCCGGCGGCGGCGGCGAACGCGTACGGGATGCGCCCGGTGAAGAGCAGCACCTGGCACAGCTCGTCGAGTTCGCGGGCGAGCTCGAGGGCCTGTTCCGGCCGGGTGTACGTGCGGGCCGTCAGGTCCGTGGCGCGGCCCTCGCCCGCGGCGACCTCCTGCACGAGCCGGATCGAGTCCTCCGGACCGATGATGCCGATCACCTTGCCACCTCCACGTCGTCGCCGTCTCGGGCGGGCTGTTCAGCGGGTGTGGACGGTGCCGACCACACCGTCGCTGACCGGCGACGCCAACAGGACCAGCGCGGACGCCACGTCCTCCGGACGGCCCAGGGCCGCCTCGATCTCCGCGACCCGGCCGGCGTCGGTCCCGTTGGTCCGCGCCTCGTCCAGCGACCGTCGCATCAGCGGCGTGTCGATGTCGCCGGGGCACAGCGTGTGCACGCGGATCCCCTGTGGACGGAGCTGTCGGTCCAATGTGAGCGCCAGGCCGTGCAGTCCACCCTTGCTCGCGCCGTAGGGTACCGAGCCGGAGCCGTTCTGCACGCCCGCCCTGGAGCCCACCAGCACGAGGACACCGGCGCCCGGGGTGAGGTGCCGCACCGCGTGCTTGGCGACGAGGAACGGCCCGGTCAGGTTGACCGCGATCACCTGCGCCCACAGCTCGGCGGTGACCTCCCGGACGTCGAGGCCCTGGCCGCGCATGACGCCCGCCACGTGCAGCACGGCGTCGATCCCGCCCCACTCGGCGGCGACGTCGTCGAGCGCGGCGGCGACCTCCGCCTCGACCGTCACGTCGACCCGGCGGGCGCTGGCGCTCGCCCCGGTGCGCCGGGCCGCGTCGGCTGCCCCGGCCGCGCCGTCGCCGTCGGCGTCCAGCACCGCGACCGCCGCGCCGGCCGCGGCGGCGGCGTGGACGGTGGCCAGGCCGATGCCGGAGGCGCCGCCGACGACGACCACCCGCCGGCCGGCCAGCAGGCCGGCCGGCGGAGTGTCAGCGGTCATCGGGCGACCGTGCGACGCACGGCATCCACCACGTCGGCCGCCTCGGGGATCACGGCGGCCTGCAGGGCCGGGGCGGCCGGCATCGGCACGTCCGGGGTGGCCACCCGGGCGACCGGGGCGCGCAGGTCGGCGAAGCACTCCGCGGCGGCCCGGGCGGCGATCTCGGCGCCGAACCCGCCGGTCAGGTTCGCCTCGTGGGCGACGACCAGCCGACCCGTGCGGGCCACCGAGGCGGCGACGGTGTCGAAGTCCAACGGGTTGAGCCAGCGCAGGTCGATCACCTCGGCCTCGATGCCCTCCTCGCTGAGCTGGCCCGCGGCGTCCAGGGACGCCGAGACCATCCGGGACCACGCGACGACGGTGACGTCGGTGCCCGGGCGGACCACGCGGGCGCCGCCGACCGGTTCGACCGGGGCGTCGGTGCGGACGGGGCCGCGGGTCGGGTAGAGCATGCGCGCCTCGGCGACCACCACCGGGTCGTCGCTGACGACCGCGGTGCGCAGCATCTGGTACGCGTCGTCGGGCGTGGCCGGCAGGGCCACCCGCAACCCGGGGGTGTGCGCGAAGTACGCCTCGGGTGAGTGCGAGTGCTGGGCGCAGGCGCCGGGCGAGTAGCCCTGCTGCATCCGGATCACCAGCGGCGCCTTCCACCGCCCGTTGCTGGAGTAGTGGATGGTGGAGATCTGGTTGACGAACTGGTCCATGGCCACGAACGAGAAGTCGGCGTACATGATCTCGGCGATCGGCCGGAGGCCGGTCATCGCCGCCCCCAGGGCCATGCCGAGGAACCCGGTCTCGGAGATCGGGGTGTCGAAGATCCGCGCGGAGCCGAACCGCTTGTGCAGCCCCTTCGTGGCGCCGAACGGCCCGCCGGGCAGGGCGACGTCCTCGCCGAAGTAGACGGTGTCCTCCCGGCTGTCCAGCGCCCAGGTGAGCGCGGCGTTGACGGCCTGGATGTAGCGCAGGGACTCAGACATGGACGTGCTCCTTGACGGTCGCCGGGTCCGGGAACGGCACGGCACGGGCGGCGGTGACGGCGGCCTCCACCTCGGTGGCGACCTCGGCGTCGATCGCGTCGAGCCGGGCGGTGAGCGCGGCGTCGGCGGCCTGCCGGATCCGGGCCAGCGGCTCGCGTTCCCGGGCGGCGGCGACCTCGCCCGCCGGCCGGTAGTGCTGCACGTCGCCGCTGTAGTGGCCGACCAGCCGTTCGGTCATGGCCTCGACGATGGACGGTCCGGACCCCTCGCGGGCCCGGGTCACCGCCTCGGTGACCGCCTCGGCGACGGCGTCGGGGTCGTTGCCGTCCACCACCCGGCCGGGGATGCCGTAGCCGGCGGCCCGCTCGGCGAGCTGGCGGACGCGCACCATGTCCTCGATGCGGGACATCTCGGAGTAGACGTTGTTCTCCACCACCAGCACCAGCGGCAGGTCGAGCACCGCGGCGAGGTTGAGTGCCTCGTGGACGTTGCCCTGGTTCATCGCGCCGTCGCCGATGCTGACCACGGACACCGCGCCGCTGCCGGTGCGCTGGGCGGTGAGGGCCGCGCCGGCGGCGACGGGCACGCCCGCGCCGACGATGGAGTTCTCGCCGAGGAACCACCGGCCCGGGTCGGACAGGTACGGCGAGGCGGCCCGGCCGCCGCAGAGGGCGGAGTCGCGGCCCATCATCTCGGCGAAGAGGCCCACCATGTCCACGCCCCGGGCGATCGCCCAGCCGTGGCCGCGGTACGTGGCGGTCACGTGGTCGCCGTCGCGCAGCGGCCGGCAGGCGCCGACCGGGATCGCCTCCTGGCCGTTGCACAGGTGGATCGAGCCCGGGATCTCGCCGTCGTCCTTGAGGGCGGCCAGCCGCTCCTCGAACCGGCGGATCCGGGCCATGAGCCGATAGTCGTCCGGCAGACCCATCACACCCCCAGTGGTAGTTAGAGCCTTATTCCGGCTCGTTCGTTTTGAAGCCTAGACCAGCGCCGTAAGCCTATGGAAGAGTGCAAGAGCAAGTTTCTGGCCGTTATTGGTCTCTTATTTGGAGGCAGGTATGGAGATCACCGCCGTCGAGTCGGTGGTGCTGGGCGACGCGCACTTCGTCCAGGTGCACACGTCGGACGGGCTGGTCGGCGTCGGCCAGTCCGCCTGCTGGGGCTACCCCACCGCGGTGCACGCCGTCGTGGAGGCGTTCCGCCCGCACCTGCTCGGCGCCGACCCCACCCGGATCGAGCACCACTGGCACCACCTCTACCGGATGGGACCGTTCCGGGGCTCGGTGCTCTCCGCCGCCGTCTCCGCCGTCGACCTGGCCCTGTGGGACCTGCTCGGCAAGCGCCTCGGGGTCCCGGTCTGGCAGCTGCTCGGCGGCCGGGTGCGCGACCGGATCCGGCTGCACCTGCTGCTGCCCGGCACGGGGGCGGAGGCGCTGGCCGCGCAGGCCGCGGCAGCCGTGGCCGACGGCTTCACGGCGGTCAAGTTCGACCCGCTGCCGGCCGACTACGCCGACCTGTCGCTGGCCCGGCTGGTCACCGCCACCGAGGCCACCACCGCCGCGGTCCGCGACACCGTCGGCACCGACGTGGACCTGCTCATCGAGCTGCACCGCAAGCTCACGCCCCTGCAGGCCGAGGCGGTCGTGCCCGCGTTGGCCAGACACCTGCCGCTGCTGGTGGAGGACCCCATCCAGATCGACAGCGTCAGCAGCCAGGCCGACGTCGCCCGCCGCGTGGCGGGGGTGCCGATGGCCAACGGCGAACGCCTCCACAGCATCTGGGAGTTCAAGGAGTTGCTCGCCCAGGGCGGCGCCCAGTACGTCCGCCCCGACCTGGGCCTGGCCGGCGGGATCAGCCACGCCCGCAAGATCGCCGCACTGGCCGAGGCCCACCACGCCGCCGTGGTGAGCCACAACTGTCTCGGTCCACTGCTGACCATGGCCTCGGTGCAGTTGGACGCGGCCATCCCGAACTTCGTCGTGCAGGAGTACTCGCCCCTGGACGACCAGCTCGCCGACGGGCCCGCGCGTGCCTGCGTACGGCGGCAGGGCGGTTTCCTGCCGGTGCCGCAGGAACCGGGACTCGGCGTGACGCTGGACCTCACCGGCGCCACGCCGCTCGACCTGACCGGTCGCCCGTTGACCCGGATCCCGCTGCGCGCCGACGGCTCGGTCGCCTACGCGGTCTGAGTGCTCACCCCCGTGGCCCGGCGGGACGGTCCGCCGGGCCACGGGGGTGCGCGACGCCGCGCTCAGCATCCCGCGGGACGGCCCGCGTGGTGGAAGACCGGGTACGCCCACAGCGGTTCGCCGTCGGCGTCGGCGATCTCGGCGAACAGGTGCGCCAGGGACCGGCTCCAGCGGGCCTGCACGGCGGACGCGCCGGTGACCCGCCGGGCGTGCGGGTGACCGTGCCGGGTCCGCAGCACGCAGATCAGCAGCAGCCCGTGCCGGTAGATGTGGTAGTCGTAGATGCCGGCGTCGTCGAGCAACGCCGACATCTCCGGCCAGATCTCGGCGTGCCGCCGCTCGTACTCCCGCTCCGCCCCGGGGCGCAGCCGGTACAGGTGGCACAGCTGGACCCCGGGCCCGGCCTCCCCCGGCCCGGCCGCCCCGTCCGCACCGGAAACCTCCACCGGCGGGCTCACTTGCCGGAGCCGGCCAGCGCGCCGGCCACCAGCTGCCGCTGGAAGACCAGATAGATGATCAGCACCGGCAGCAGCGCGACGATCAGACCGGCGCTGACCAGCGGCACCGACACGTCGTACTGGCCGCTGAGCAGGGAGACACCGACCATCAACGTCTTGCTGTCCGAGCCGCCCATGATGACCAGGGGCAGCAGCAGGTCGTTCCACATCCAGACGAAGTTGAAGATGGCCAGCGCGGCCAGCGCCGGGGTCGCGATCGGCGCCAACAGGCGGAACAGGATGGTGAAGTGGCCGGCGCCGTCCACCCTGGCCGCCTCGATCAGCTCGTCGGGCACCTGCTGGAAGTAACCGGCCAGCTGGTACGTGCCCAACGGCAGGCCGAACGCCGCGTACGCCAGGATCAGGCCCTGGTACTGCCCGGACATGCCCAGGTCCAGCACGGTCTGGTACAGCGGATAGATGATCGCCTGGCTGGGGATGGTCAACGTGACGATGATCAGCAGGAAGACCAGCTTGCCGCCCCGGAAGCGCAGCTTGGTCACCGCGTACGCGACCAGCAGCGCGGCCAGCACCGACAGCACCAGCCCACCGGCGGTGGTGATCAGCGAGTTCAGCAGCAGCCGCGGCATGTCCATCCGGCGGAACGCCTCGAGGTAGTTCTCCAGGGTCACGCCGGCCGGCAGGCCCAGCGGGTCCCGCGCGAAGCCCGTCTGCGTCTTCAGCGAGCTGACGATGGTGAACAGCAACGGGTAGACCGCCGCGACCGCGACGACCACCAGCGCGAAGGTCAACAGGTAACGCCCCAGCCGGGCGGTGGCACGCCGGTTCATCGCGACTTCCGGGTCCCCTCTGTGAACATGTGCCGCACGCTGAGGATCGACAGCAGGGCGACGAAGACGAACAGGGCGATGCCGATGGCGGAGCCGTACCCCCGGTCCAGGAACTGGAAGGTGGTGAGGAAGACCAGGTACTCGGGGAGCATGGTGGCGTCCCCCGGCCCGCCCTGGGTCAGCGCGTAGATCAGCGGGAACAACCAGATCAGCACGCCGGAGGCGCACAGCACGCTCCAGTAGGCGACGGTGGGCCGGAGCATCGGCACGACCACCGAGAACAGCCGCCGCCAGAAGTTCGCCCCGTCGAGGTAGGCGGCCTCGAGGACCTCGTCGGGGATGGTGGCCAGGCCGGCGAGGTACGTCATCACGCCCAGGCCGAACAGGCTCCACAGGGCCACCGCGACGAGCGAGAACAGGGCGCTGTAGCGGCCGTTGAGCCACTCGAGGGCCAGGGGGTCCAGCCCGACCGAGCGCAGGAAGGCGTTGAGCGGCCCGTCCGGGGCGAGGATCTGCCGGAACATGATGCCGACGACGATCGGCGCGATGGTGTACGGGATGAAGTACACGGCGCGGAAGAACTTCCAGCCCGGGGCGCGCTGGTGGATGACCACCGCCAGGACCAGGGGCAGCACGACCCAGATCGGCAGCGTCGCCACCACGAGCAGCGCGTTGCGGAAACTGGAGCGCACCACCGGGTCGTCGAGCATCCGGGTGTAGTTGTCGGCGCCGGCGAAGGAACTGCCACCGAAACCGCTCGACGATTCGAGGCTGGTGACCACGCCCCGGCCGAGGGGCACGAACTTGAACGCGACGGCCAGGGCCAGCGCCGGCAGCACCAGGGCGGCACCCAGCCACCACTCCCGGAGCCGCGCGGCGCGGGCCGGACGGCGTGCGGGCTCGGGCGGGCGGTCCGCGACCACCGGCTCCGACACCGGCGCGGTGGAGATGGTCATCGGGGGTTCCTCTTTCCGGGCGGGCCGGGCGGGGCGGCCGGAGCCGCCCCGCCCGGGGCGACTACTTGTTCTGCTTCTTCGTCGGGCTGCGCTCCAGGGCCTGCTGCATCTGCTCGGCCCACTTGTCGACGGTGAGCTGGCCGAGGGTGACCTGCTGCCAGCCGCGGGCCAGCGCGTCGGCCTCCGGGCCGGAGAGCATCACCCCGGCGTGCAGGGTCGGCTCCGCCACCAGTTCCTGGATCTTCTGGAAGGCCGGCGAGGAGGGCAGCAGGGCCTTGTCGACGTTCTTGTTCAGCGGCTGGCCCTTGGCGTGCTTGACCCACAGCTCGCCGTTCTCCTTGCCGGCGAGCCAGGTGATGAACGCCAGGCCGGCGTCCTTCTTCTTGCTCCACTGGGTCACCCCGTAGACGGCGCCCTCGATGCCGGAGAACTTCTGCGCCAGCGGCGCCGTCGGGTTGGCCGCCGGCCAGCGGGTCACGCCGAGCTTGTCGTCGCCGAGGGCCTTGCCGAACGCCTCCCAGTTCACCGCGTCCGAGATGATCGTCCCGGCGAAGGCGGCGCCGCCGCGCTGGAAGATGTCCGCCCCGTCGGGGAGCATCGTGATCGACGGCGCGTTCTTGTTCGCCCAGCCCTTGGTGGTGATCTCGGCCAGCTTCTCCAGCACCGAGACCAGCTTCGGGTCCTTCCAGGACAGGCTGCCCGCGAGCAACCCGCGGATGTCGTCCTCGCTCAGGTAGCTGCGGGCGATCTCCGGGAAGTCCCAGTAGGCGGGGAACGTGCCGGACAGGCCCAGGGCGAGGCAGGTCTTCCCCGTCTTGGCGACCGCGTCGCAGGCCGCGCCGAACTCGTCCCAGGTCGCCGGGGGCCGCTCCGGGTCCAGCCCGGCGGCCTTCAGCACGTCCTTGTTGTAGTAGAGGACGTTGCCCTGGTACGAGAAGGGCACGCCGTAGCAGGGCTTGCTGGTGTCGAAGCCCTCGCAGGCTCCGCTGTAGGTGACGAGGTCCTTGTTGATCTCGGCGGCCTTGTCGCCCAGCGGCACGTACGCACCGCGCCGGTCGAACAGCTCCAGGCCGGCGTTGTTGGCCATCACGTCCGGCCCCGACTGCGAGGTGATGTACGGGCCCTGCACCTCGGGGTACTTGTCGAACGGCACCGACTGCATCTCGAGCTTGATGTCCGGGTGGCTGGCCTCGAAGCTGGTCTTGACCTGCTTCCAGTACTCGGTGCCACCCGGCTCCCAGGTCAGCACCTTCAGGGTGACCGGGCCGCCCGCGGCGTCGTCGCCACCGCAGCCGGTCAGCAGCGCGGCGGCGGCCACGCCCGCGGCGACGAGACCGGCCAATCTACGTCGATTCATCGGCAGAAGCTCCTGTCAGCGAGGGGGATGAGGGATGCGGCGGACGGCGCCGTCGGCGGCGGCGCTGTCGACCACGGCGGCGGCGATCTGGACCACGTGCAGTCCGTCGGCCAGGGGAACGACCGGGGAGACATCGCTGCCGTCGGCCTGGCGGAGGAAGTGCCGGAGCTCGGCGGCGAGCGCGCCGCCGCCGTCGACCGGGGAGAGCAGCCAGTCCGGCGCCTCGGCCTGCTCGGCCTGCACCAGCACCGTGGGATGTCCGAGGTCGACGTGACCGACCCCGTCGGTGCCGTACACCTCGACCAGGTCGGAGGTGTGGTTGGGGGTGTGTTCGGGCAGGAGGTAGCTGTTGCGGATCGACGACACGACGTCGTTGGCGTGTCGGAGCTCCGCCCAGACCAGGACCGGCGTCGCCGATCCCGGTAGGGTCCGGGCCGCCGCGCGCACCTCGACCACCGGCGCTGCCGCGTACCAGAGCGCCAGGTCGATGTCGTGCACCGCGGTCAGCAGTGCGGGATGGTCGTTCGGGAAGAGCCGGGTCAGGGAGCGGGGACGGTCCCGGCGCGAGGAGACGGCCAGCACCCGGCCCAGGCGGCCCTCGCGGACCGCGTCGTGCAGCGCCCGGTGGGCGGGGCTGTGCCGCAGGATGTGCCCCGGCTGGCAGAGCACCCCGTGCGCCTCGGCGGCCTCGACGATCGCCGTGGCGTCGGCGACCGTCGCGGCCAGCGGCTTCTCGACCAGCACGGGAATCCCGGCGGCGATCAGTGCGACCGCGACGGCGCGGTGCGCCGGCCCGGGCACGCACACGGAGGCGACATCCGGCGCCGCCTGCGCGAGCAGGGCCGCGACGGAATCGAACGTACGCGGGATGCCGTGCTGGGCGGCGACCCGCTCCCGGGTGGCGGTGTCCGGGTCGACCAGCGCGTCCACCCGGACACCGAGCGACCGGTACGCGGCGACGTGCCGGGCGCCGAACGCGCCCGCCCCGACCACGGCCACCCGCGGCCCGGCGCTCACCGGGCCACCGCCTCGGCCGGCGTCGCCGTGGTGCCCGCGCCGGCGGCCGGGGCCGGTGCCTCCTCCGCGAGCCGACCGTCGAGGACCGCCCGGGTGAGGCGCTCCAGGGCGTCGACCCCCGTCGCGAGGCACCGCTCGTCGACGTCGAACGCGCCGGAGTGCAGCGGCGCGCCGCCGCGTTCGCCGGTGACCCCGAGCTTGACGTACAGGCTCGGGCCGAGCGCGCCCAGCAGGGCGAAGTCGTCGGTGGTCAGGGGCGGTACCGGCAGGTCGACGACGTCGACGTGCCCCGACAGCTCGGCGTGCGCGAGAGCCACCACCTCCGGGGCGTTGCGCACCGGCGGCATCTCGTTGGCCCAGGTGAACCGTACGCCGAGGTCGAGCGCGGCGGCCTGCTGGCGGGCGACGCGTTCGATGACCTCCTTCAGCCGCTCCCGTACGGCGGGGTCGTGGGTACGCAGCGTCCCGGTGGCCTCGGCGCGCTCGGCGACCTGACTCTGGCTCGCTCCCCCGGCGATCGTGCCGATGTTGAAGGCGACCAGTTCGTCGGGGTTGCGGGACCGGGAGACGGCGGCGTGCAACGTGGACACCATGGCGGTCAGGCCGAGGATGGCGTCCCGGCCCAGCGCCGGGGTGGCGGCGTGCGCGGCCCGCCCGAGCACCTCGACGCGGAACGCGTCCTTGGCCGCCATCGCGGTCGCCCGGTCGATCCCCACCGCTCCCGCGGGCAGGTCGGGCCAGCAGTGCAGCCCGAGCACGGCGTCGAACCGGCGGTCGCGGAACGCCTCGTCGGCCAGGACCGCGGCGGCTCCCGAGTCGGCGCCGAACGGGATCTCCTCGGCCGGCTGGAACAGCACGGTCACCGCGCCCCGGGCGGGTGGGTCCGCGGCGAGCCGGGCGGCGACCCCGTAGGCGACGGTCATGTGCACGTCGTGCCCGCAGGCGTGGCACACGCCCGGATTGCGGGACGCGTACGGCTCCTGCTTGCTGTCCTGCACGGGATAGGCGTCCATATCGGCCCGAAGAAGGACCGTCGGCCCCGGGGCACCACCGTCGATCTCCAGGACCACGCCGGTGTCGGCAATTCCGGTGCGAATCCGGCCGAGTGGCCCGAGCAGGCGCTCCAGGGTAGCTGCGGTCTGCCGCTCCGTGAACCGCAGCTCGGGGTGCCGGTGAAGCTGACGCCGCAGCCGTACCAGCTCATCAACCTCGTCGCCTGGCAGCGTCACCCGGCTCACTCCTCGCTCGCGCCAACGTAATCCGGACCTAATTGAGACAAGAACCTAAGTCAGGGGTGTCTCCGCGTCAATGGCCAGGCGAAATTTGAGTTAGGGTCCGAACCATGCAACGCGCCGACGCCCACCTGCACCTGTTCGCCGCCGGCTACCCCGGCCGCTACGGCCGCTCCCCCGCCGGCGGCAACGAACTGGCCGCCTACCAAGGCCTACGCCGCGAACACGGCATCGTCCGGTCGCTGGTGATCGGCTACGAAGGCGAGGCCGGCTTCGCCGGGAACAACCGCCATCTGGCCTCCCTCGCCGCCGCGCACGACTGGATCGCCCCGGTCGCCTACGTCCCACCAGATGGACCAACCGACGGAGACTCGCTCGACCGCTGGTGGTCGGCGGGCTTCGTGGGCATCGCCGCCTACCTGGCCGACCCGGCCTCGGCGGACCGCTTCGGCGGCTGGCTGGCAGGCAGCGCGGCGGCGCTGAACAGCACCGCCGCGCTGCTCAGCCTGAACGCCACACCCGCCGCGACCGACCGGCTCGGCCCGGCCCTCGCCGCCCTGGACGGGTGCACGATCCTGTTCAGCCACCTCGGGCTGCCCGGCACGCAGCCCGTGGTGCCCACCGGCGACGAGGCGCGGGAGATCCTCACGCCCCTCACCCACCTGGCGCGGCTACCCCACGTCGGAGTCAAGATCTCCGGGCTGTACGCCGTCAGCGAGCCCTCCCACGGCTACCCGCACGAGGCAGCACGACCGTTCGTCGAGCTGCTCCTGACGCACTTCGGCACCCGGCGCCTGTACTGGGGTTCGGACTTCCCGCCCAGCCTCGACCACGTGTCGTTCGCACAGACCCTGCACCCGGTCGGCCTCGACGAAATCTCCGTCGCCGAACGGGACGACGTCCTCGGCGCCAACCTCCTGCGTGCCCTGGACCAACGCGCCGCCGCGGTGCCCACCGGCCGCCCCGCCGCCGATCGGCAGACGTAGAACCAGAACGGTCCGCACATCCGCATCATCATTCCGCCAGGAGCTCCCACCCGCTCCCGGGACCTGCCGGCGAGTGGCACTGTGCAGATATACATGCACATGTGCCCATGTTTGTTGGCGCCCGACTTCGGGGCGGTGCGGGGAGGTGCGGTGACCACGACTGAGGAGCAGGGCGCGGCCGGCGGGGTCACGGTGCGCGAGGTGGTCCGGGACGTGGTGGCTTCGGTCGCCCAGGAGGAGTTGCCTCTGGTGGACGGGCTGTTCGCGTTCGACGACGCCACGGTGGTGCGGCGCCTGGGCGCCCGGGGCGGGCGGCGTGAGCCGTTGGGATTCGGGTGGGGCGAGGTCGTGGCGTTGGCGACCCCGGTGGTGTGGCTGGTCGTGCAGCAGCTCGCCGACCGGGCTGCCGCGTCGGCCGTGGATGGCGCGGCCAAGGGGACGAGAGCCATGCTGCGCAAGGTCTTCCGCCGGCGGGCCGCGCCCGTGGAGGTCCCCGCGTTGACCCGCGAGCAACTCGGCGAGGTACGGCAGCGGGTGTTGGAGGTCGCCGTGC
The DNA here is from genome assembly GCF_055587185.1 of Micromonospora sp. NPDC048040. NCBI lineage: Bacteria > Bacillati > Actinomycetota > Actinomycetes > Micromonosporales > Micromonosporaceae > Micromonospora > Micromonospora sp. NPDC048040. The sequence continues at coordinate 15,206 of NZ_JBVJGT010000028.1, forward strand.
AGCGGGGCCTGGACGACGAGCGGGCCACGGCGATCGCCGACGCGCTGGTGACCCGGCTGGCGCTGACCGCGCCGGTGACACCCGTGCCGGAGCCCGTGAGCCCGGACAGGCCCGGGCCCGGGGACAGGGCGTGATGGTCGCCGAGCCTGCCCGGTCGCGGGTCGACGAGCGGGCGATGGGTGCCGGTACGACCGTGCGGTTCGTGCTGCTGGCGGTCTTGCTGCTGGTCAGCAGCGCGACCATGACGGCCAACGTCACCGCGTGGCTCTCCGACACCGACGGCGTGGAGGGCTTCGCCTGTCTGCTCGCCACCGGGATGGATCCCAACGATGCCTACAGCGCGGCCGGCGAGGCCAGCTTCATGGCCAACGTGGATGCCTACGAGGCGTGCATCGCCCGCCATGAGCGACCGCTGCCGTGGTGGATCCGCCTGGCGTGGCCGGCTCTGCTGGTGGTGTCGGCCAGCGTGCTGTTCTGGTGCCTGCATCTCTGGAAGGCGCGGCGTGGCCGGGTCGTCCCGCTGACGGCGATCGACCGTCACGGCGAGGTCCTGCGCACCGTGGAGAGTCTGGCGGCGTCGGCTGGTCTGGCCCGTACGCCGAATGTCGTCGTGGATCCGGCAGCGGCCTCGGCCGGGGCGGTGGTGTTCGGCCGCAACCGCCGGCCGACGGTGCGCCTGCACGGTGGGCTGCTCGCCCGCAGGGCCACCGATCCGGAGGCGTTCCGGGCGGTGCTGCTGCACGAGTTCGCCCACATCCGCAACGGCGACGTCACCCTCGCCTACGCCACCGTCGCGGTGTGGCGGGTGTTCCTGGCAGTGGTGCTCCTCCCCTACGTCGTGTGGTGGATCATCGCGTTCCCGGGTGGGCCATGGTCGCCGGAGTGGCCCGGTGCGGTGCCGTTGGCGACACGTAGCCTCGTGCTGGCGGCCTTCCTGGTGGCGCTGATCTATCTCGCGCGGTCGGACGTGTTGCGCAGCCGGGAGATCTACGCCGATCTGGCCGCGGCGCGGTGGGGTGCCGACCCCCGCCCCTGGGCGGTGGCGACCCCGGGCCCGCCCGAGGGGAGACTGAGGCGGCTGGGCGCCTCGTTCGTCGAGCTGTGGCGCACCCATCCGCGATGGGATCTGCGCCGGGAGGCGCTGGACGATCCGGCGGTGCTGTTCGGTCTGCGGTCGCTGCCGATGTTCCTGACCGGGGCCGCCGCGACTCTGATCAACTCCCAGGTGCGGTTGTACCTGAGCATGTCCGATCTGACCCGCCCGTGGCTCGGCCAGGTGACGGCTGTCGCCGCGGCGGGGCTGGTCACCGGGCTGGTGGGGGTCGCCCTGTGGCGGGCCGTGGCCCATGCCGTGCTCACCGGACGGCGTGTGCCCTCCGGCCTGCGGGCAGGGCTGTGGCTGGGAACGGGGATGATGGCCGGCGAGCTGGTGCTGAACGACATCGTGCTCACCGAGTGGCTGCCCCAACGCCCCACGATCCTGGTGCTGGTGGTCTTCGCCGGGGCGGCGTTCACCTGGTGGGTCGCGCAGTGCGCCCACCTGTGGCTCAGGGCATGGCCGGGCCGGACGATCCGACCGGTGATGCTGGCGGGGTTGGCATCCGCGTGCCTTGTGTTGTCGGCATGGTTCACGTGGTGGCGCGAGTGGGGCTCTCAGTACCTGAACGGGCCGCCGTTCGACACGCGTGCGCTGCTGGCGCGTGACTACCCCGGCGAGGTGGCCGACCATCCTGCCGCGGCCAGCGTGATCGGCATCGTCCACCCGCTGTTGCACAGCCTGGACCAGCCCCTCGTCCTACCGATGGTCGCGGCCCTGTGGGCCGTGCCGCTGCTGGCCTGGACGAGCCGACGGGCTACGGCCACGCTCCGCTGGGTGCCCGGCGCGCTGCGGGAGCCGGCCGCGGCGGAACCACCTGTGGAGCTGCCGCCGCTGCGAGGGATGCTCGGAGTCGCGGCGCTGGGCGGGGTGTCGGGCTGGGTGGCCGTCGCGGGCGCGGCGGCGTACATGCATTCCTGGCAACCACCGCGTGGGCAGCGGGGCGGCCTGTACCTCTGGATCTACGAGGGGTGGGTGTTGGTGGCCCTGGTGACGGCGGCCACGGCAGCCGCCGTCGCCGCGAGCGTGGTCGCGAGTCGCCACCGGCTGCTCATCGCGATCATCACCGCCGAGCTCGCGGCGTTGATCGGCCTCGGCGGGTGGTTCGTCCTCCTGTCCGTCGACGGGTGCGTTCCGCTGCTGAACACCCTGGCGTCGTCCTGCCAGTGGCGTCCGGCCGCGGCCTGGCCGCTGGTCCAGCTTCTCGCGGGCCAGGTTCTCGTGGTCGCCGCGGTCACGGCCGTCATCGCGGCCGCAACCGTTTCCGCGATCCGCCGGGTGTGGACGTCTGGAGGGCACCACGCCGCCGAAGCGCGTCCGGCGAGGGAAGGACGGGGCGGGCTGGTCGCCCGACGGCTGTGCGTCGGTGTGTTGTGCGCCGCCGCGGTGGGGGTCACCGTGCTGGAGGAAGCGAGCCTGCTGGACATGGAGCGCTCCTCGAAACGTGCGGCCGCGGCCAACGTGCAGCTCATGGTGCCCGTTGGTGAGCCGCCGGCGGTGTCCGCCGAGACAAGAGCCATGCAGGTGCTCGCGTGGAAGAACCTCGGCGCAGGGGACCTGGTGAGGCGCTACGCCGATGCCCTCGAACGCCTCGGTACGGCGCAGATCCAGGCCGCGGACGCCGCAGACGCCGCGAACAGCGCACGCGCCGAGATCGATCCCGCCACGTTCCGGCCGATCTGTGCCGACATCGGTCAGGTCGCGCGGGACGCCGACCGCTACTTCCGGGTGCCCGACCCTCAGGGCCAGGTGCTCTGGCGCAGGTTCATCGAACAAGCGGCAAAGGGCAGTCAGGAGTGCCAACAATCGCTGGACCAGGGGGATGCCGCCCTCTTCACGGCATCGAACGACAGCATCGCCAAGGCCAGCGACGCCCTCACGTCGCTGCTCGACCGGACCGACGCGGTGCTGCGAGACGGCGGCCTGAAGGGCCCGTGACAGCGCCGGGCGGCGCCACGACCGCCGCCCGGCCACGAAACACGGCAGCTCCTCAGTGCGCTGCCACGACCACCGCTGCCGGTTCCAGTTCGGCGAGCCGGGACGGCCGCACCACCACGAGCAGGACCACCATCGCCGCCACCATGCCGCCCGCGACCACGAGGGCCATGGCGACCGCGCCCGTGCCCAGCACACCCACCAGGGGCGCGGCCAGCGCGCCGACGCCGAACTGCACCGCGCCGAGCAGGGCCGATGCCGTACCGGCCGCTTCCCCGTGCCGGGACAGGGCCAGGGCTGGCGCGTTCGGCATCGCAAGCCCCGCCGCGGCGAGCACCACCCACAACGACGCCAGCAGGCTCGGCAGACCGCCGAGCCCCGTCGCGGCGAAGGCGAGCAGCGCCACACCGGCGCCCGTTCCCACAGCCAGGGCGACGACGAGGATCCGCTGCGGCGAATAGCGGCGCAGCAGCCGTACGTTGAACTGCGTCGCCGCGATCAGCCCCACCGCGCCCGCGCCGAAGGCCAGCCCGAACTGCTGCTCGTTCAGCCCGTACTGCTCTTGCAGGACGAACGACGACCCGGCCACGTACGCGAACAACGCCGCCATGGCGAGCCCGGCGACCAGGACGAGACCCACGAACGTGCGGTCCCGCAGCAGCGAGCCGTACACGACAACCGTCGCGACCACCCCGCCGCGCTGACGCCGGTCCGCCGGCAGCGTCTCGCGCAGCCCGAGCGCGGCGACCACGACGAGCAGCACCCCGAGGACCGCCAGGGCCACGAACACGCCGCGCCAGTCCGTCCAGCGCAGCAACCCGCCGCCGAGGGTCGGGGCGAGGATCGGCGCCGCCCCCATGACCAGCAGCAGCCGGGAGAGCAACGTGGCGAAGGCCGCGCCGCTGAACAGGTCGCGGACCACGGCCATCGCGACCACCGAGGCCGCCGCCACGCCGAGGCCCTGCACCACCCGCAACACACCGAGTACCGCGATGTTCGGTGCGAGGACGCAGAGCACCGACGCCACGACGTGCAGCGCGATACCGGCGATCAGCGGCACGCGCCGCCCGACGGCGTCGGACAGCGGGCCGATCAGCAACTGGCCGACGGCGAGGCCCGCCAGCGTGCCGGTGAGGGTGAGTTGGACCGCCGCCGACGTGGTCTGGAAGTCCGCGACGATCGCGGGCAGCGCGGGCAGGTACATGTCGATGGTCAGCGGACCCACCGCGATCAGCGACCCGAGCACGAGGACGAGCCGCAGGCGTTGCCCTGCGCTCATCAGGTCACCCGGCGTCCCCGAGGCGGCGGGACCAGCGGGAGTATCGACGGTAGCGGTCATCGGATCGTTTCCGACCGGTCGACCCGCAGCCGCGGGGACTGTGCAGAAGTCATAACTGGCTCCAAATCCCGATCCGGGTGATCTCATTCCCCGGCGGACCAGGACGCAACGAAGATCACACAGCGGCCTCTCTGCCCGGCGGCCAACCAGCAGAGACCGGACGTCGCCTACCAGACGAACGAACGCGGCCAGCCGGACGGACCGGTTCAGAACGTGTGCAGGTCCAGGATGCTCCCGTCCGATCCCCCGGAATGGCTCACCGCGACCCAGTCGTCTCCGGCGCCAGCGAGCCAACCGGGGTAACGGCCGAGTTGGCGGCCGGTCGGCACGTCGTAAACGATCACGAACGGCCGGTGGCCCGTCGCGCCGCTGACGCCACGAGCCGTCCGGTCACGGTCGACCGCCAAGTCGCCGACCCACCGGAGAGCCCCGGATCCGGCGCGGTCCACCGCGACGCGCCGGTGGTCATGTCGAGCAGCTCCAGCTCACCCTCGTCGGCGCTGCGCCGCACCAGCACGGACCGGTCGTCCCCGTCGATCGGTACGCCGGCGGTGGCACCCTCCCACTCCGCCTTGCCGTTGCGCAGGTCCACCAACTGTGGCCGGCCGGTCGCGCTGACCGCGACGAGCCGGGTGCCGGCCCCGATCAGGACCAGCCCGCTCTGATGGTTCGTCAACCGCTTGACGCACTCACCATCCTCGTTACGCCCGCTGAAGACCTCACCGGACCAGCCTCTGGCACCGGTTGCCGCGTTGACGGTGTCGATGCTGACGGTGCACTGCCGATCACCCCGGGGTGGATCGTTGTCGGTGGTCACCAGCAGGTCGCCTGCGACGAAGCCGTACCAGGCCCGGCTCGGCAACCGCCCGGCCCCGGCCTTGCCGGTGGTGGTCGCGACTGCCGTGTAGGTAGGGGCGGACGCGCTCAGCCGCACCGCCACGTACCGCCCGGTGGGCGGGGCATACGGAATACGCGCACCGAGCGCGACGTCGGTCACCCGGGCGAACCGGTCGGCGGCCAGTTTCCAGAGCTGACGGCCGTCCCGGATGTCCCGGGCGATGACCACGCACTTCGCCGACTGCCCTGTGCCCACGCACTCCTTGTTGTAGACGACCTGTTGCTGGACGATGACGTCCTGGGTGTCCTCGGCCCGCCAGCGGGTGGCGCCGGTGACCGCGTCGAGCACCTCCAGCGGTCCTCCGTCGCTGGCGCTCGCGACGATCAGACCGTCGGTGACCGCGTACTGATAGCTCGTCGGGAACGGATGGCGCCACCGTTCCTGCCCGGTGGACCGGTCCACCGCCCGGAGTTCCCGCTCGTCGGGCACGACGATCAGCTGGCCGATCTGCGCCAGCTGATCGACGAGCCGGTTGACCGACACCGACCAGACCGGGTCGGGGCCCTCCTGCCCCGGCCGGCTGCCCCGGCCCCGTAGGGTCTCCTGGCTCGCCTCGACCTGCGGCGCAGGCTGCTCCGGCGGCTCCGCCCGAGGCCCGGCGCACGCGGCGAGCCCGAGGACCAGGCTCAGGGCCGCTCCGGCAAGGCTCCATCGGGGCAGGCGGTACGACGGTGACAACGGTCTCTCCCTCGATCGGCGGCGAGGGCCCCACCGTAGGACCCGCCCGCACCCGGAGAAGGCGTGACGCCGGAACTACCGGAAGGTGGCGCGGTCAGGGTGCCGACGGTTGGCGCGCAGGGCGGCCAGCACCACGCCCGGTGTGGCCAGCGACCTCGGATGGGCACGCATGGAGACGACCTCGTTGAACCGCCGCGCGACCGCGACGTCCGTGACGGTCGCCGTGACGATCTGCCGGCTGACCCAACCCGAGAAGCGGTGGCCGCGCGGGTAGGGCCCGTCGACGTGCGGCAGGGCCAGGTCGGCGGAGGTGGACGTCGACCACGCGGCGTCGACCACGACCCTCTGCCAGTCGAAGAACCGGCGCGCGGGCAGGCCCGGATCCGGCCGTGACCGCAGGTACACCGACAGGCAGGCCGCGTGCAGGGCCGCCGCCGTCATTCCCTGCCCGTACACCGGGTTGAACGACGCGACCGCGTCGCCGACGCTCACCAGCCGGGCCGGGAACCGCTTGAGCGCGTGGAAGTCCCGCCGCCGGCTGTCGGCATGGCGGTAGGTCCGGACGTCGCCGAGCATCTCGTTCCCGGCGACGTCACCGAACTCCGGTGGGAAGTGGTCCCGCAGCCGCCGCACGAAATCCTCGGCGGTGCTTCCCGGGCGGTTGTCGCCGTACCCGGCCATCATCGCCATCCACCGGCCGTCCTCGACGGCGAAGACCGCGGCTCCGGCCACGTCCGGCGACGTCCCCGGACTGTGCAGCGCCATGACGACCGTGAGGTCGGGATCCGTCTCCGGGCGTCGGAACAGGGCCGTGGCGTAGTTCAGGTTCACGGTCATCCGCCGCGTGACGGGGCGGTCCCAGCCGGCATGCTCCAGCCATTCGGACAGCCTGCTCGAACGCCCCATGGCGTCCACCACGAAGTCGCCGCTCTCGACGCCGGGCACCCCGCCGACGTCGCAGCGGACGCCGGTGGCCGCGCCACCGTCGAGCACGAGACCCGTGGCGCGGGCGACGACCGTCTTCACGTTGGGCAGTCGAAGCACCTGCTGCCGGATGAGCCCCTCCAGCAGCGGTCGGGTGCCCGCCAGGCTGTCGGCGTCGTCGGGCACGACAACCTTCAGCCGGCCGTCGAGGTAGGCGCGTCTGGTCCCGGGGGGAGCCTCGACCGCTCCCTGGGCCAGCGCCTGTTCGCGGAAGCCGGGAAACAGGCGTTCGAGCTGGAGGAAGCCACCGGGCAGCAGCGCGTGCAACTGCGTCCCCTGTGGCACGCCCCGCCGACCGCCGGTCAGATGCAGGTCGTCCCGGTCGACGACGACGACGCTCTCCGCGTGGTCGGACAACACCCGGGCGGCCAGCAGGCCGGCGACACTGCCGCCGACCACGACGGCCCTGCCCATGACCGGAGACTGCCGGGCGGCTGGTCGCACGGCGTTCAACGCGGCGAAGACCTTCGTCGGGGAGAGGGGCATCGTGCTCTCCAAGGGGTACGAGAGGTGCCGCGCACGCGCCTGCCGAGCGGGCTGCGCGTACGCGGCCCCACGGGGCGGACCGGCCGACATGACGCTCGTCGATCGTCGCACAGGCAGCGGGCGCCGCCCCGGCAGGTCGCCCACCAACCGGTCCTCGGTGCGACTGCGCGACCATGACGAACGCGTGCCCGGGTCGGGGCGCGGGCGTCACCGCCACCAGGAGCGCGGCGGGAACCGCAGGATCCGGTCGCCTGCCGCGGGAACGCCCCGGCCGTCACGGTTGCTGGTCGTCACCCAGAGGGAGCCGTCCGGTGCGTACGCGACGGCACGCAGCCGGCCGTAGGTGCCGACGAGTTGCGCGGTGGGCGTGCCGGCCCCGTCGAGCGGTACGACCCACAGCCGGGCGCCGCGCAGGGCCGCGACGTAGAGCGTCCTGCCCACGATCACCGCGCCGCTGGGCGACGCCTCGGCGGGCGTCCACGTCACGATCGGGTCGCGGAAGCGCGGGTCGCCGGCCACTCCCTCCACCACCGGCCAGCCGTAGTTGCCGCCCGGCACGATGCGGTTGACCTCGTCGAAGCGGCTCGAACCGAACTCGGTCGCGTAGAGCCGACCCCGCCAGTCCCAGGCCAGGCCCTGCACGTTGCGGTGGCCGAGGCTGTAGACCAGGGACCCGGCGGTCGGGTTGCTCCACGGCACGGTGCCGTCCGGCCGCATCCGCAGGATCTTGCCGTTGCGGTGCGACGGGTCCTGGGCGGTGGCCGGCTGCCCGGCGTCGCCGACGCCCGTGTAGAGCATCCCGTCGGGGCCGAACGCGATGCGCCCGCCGTTGTGCGCGCCGGAACGGGCGAGCCCGGTGAGAACCGGCTGCTGGACCTGCGGCGCGGTGAGCCGGAAGCGGACGATCCGGTTGTCGACGCTGGAGGTGAAGTACACGTACACGAATCCGTCGGTGCGGTAGCGGGGCGAGACGGTCAGCCCGAGCAGCCCGGCCTCTCCCGTCGCGACGACCCCCGAGATCTGCGCGACCTGCTGCGGGGCCGACCCGCGGCGTACCCGCAGGACCCGCCCGCTGTTCCGCTCGGTGACGAGCGCACTGCCGTCGGGCAGGAAGTCCAGCCCCCACGGCGCTTCGAGGCCGGTGGCGACGGTCTCCGGCCGGGTGAAGTCGAACCCGCGCCAGCCGAATCCGCGCTCGCCGCTGGGTGCGTGAGCGGTCGCCGTGGCGGGCGGCCCGGCGACGCTGACGCAGACGACGAGGGCGATACCGGCGACAACGCTGCGTCTTCTCATGGCGTACCCCGGGGTCTTCGACACACGCCAGTTGATGCCGGCGTCGCCCGCCAGGGACAGGCGAGCGCGACACCACTCTCCTCGTCCCGCCGTCTCGGGACCGTCACCGCGACGCCCGCCACGGAGACGCCGGATGTGCGGCCGTCAGGCGACGCGCCGGGACGGACCCCAGCCCGCGGGCGGTCTCGCTCGGCTGTCGGCGAGGTGACCCGGCCGCTACTTCACCTTGCGCGTCGACCGGGTCACGATGGCGTCGTACTCGGGGTGCTTCTCCAGCCATCCGCTGAGGTACGGGCAGATGGGCACCACGGTCCGGCCTCTGGCGCGGGCGTCGTCCATCACCGCTCGGGCCAGGGTCGATGCCACTCCCCGGCCCTCGAACTCCGCGTCGACCTTGGTGTGGGTGTAGGCGATGATGGTGCCGGTCAGTTGGTAGGTGACGACACCGGCCAGCGCTCCGGTCTCGTCCCGCGCCTCGAACCGCTCCCGCTCCGGCGCGTCTGTCACGGTGAACTGCACCAAGCCATCCAATCACGGAGCGGTCCACGGACCGGGCGGGGCCGCCGGGGTGTGCCCGACGGCCCCGCCCGGCGCGGGTCAGTGCAGGAGGACGGGAACCTTCTCCTGCTCCGCCTGCTGACCGTCGAGCAGGTGCGACGGCTCGCGCCGACGGGGCAGGAACACGGCCGGGATGAACGTGGCCAGCACCAGCGCGAACCCGACCCAGAACGTGTTCGCGAACGCACCGGCGGCAAAGTCGAGGCCACGGTCGATGAGCGACGGGTCGACCGGGAACTGCTGGGCCAGCTCCGGCTGCTGCTGGACGGCGGTGGCGAGGCCGGCTTCGGTCACCGGCTCGCCGCTCGGGTCGGTCACGCCGGGGATCGGCCGCGAGCCGTTCAGCTCGCTGGTGAGGATCACCGACATCACCGCGGCGCCGACGGACCCGCCGATCTGCTGGAGGATGTTGACCAGCGTGGAGCCGCGGGCGACCTCGTGGGCGCTGAGAGTCTTCAGCGCCGAGGTCATGATCGGCATCATGGTGCCGCCCATGCCGAGGCCCATGACGAACAGCGACCCGCAGAGCAGCCAGTACGACGTGTCCGGGCCGAGCTGGGTGAAGGTGAAGAACCCGGCGGCGATGAGCACCAGCGCGAACGGCACCGTGCGACCGACGGGCACCCGGTCGGCCAGCATTCCGGCCACCGGCATCGTCATCATCGCGCCGATGCCCTGCGGCGCTATCAGCAGGCCGGCGGCCAGCGTCGACTCGCCGCGGACCAGCAGGAAGTAGCTCGGGAACAGAATGCCGGCGCCCATGAACGCGATGATGAACACGAACATGGTCACCGACGCGATGGTCAGGTTGCGGTTGGCGAACAGCCGCAGGTCGAGCAGGGGGTGCCGGGGCTTGAAGGAGTAGAGGACGAACGCGACGACGAGCACTCCGCCGACCAGCATGGGCGCCCATACCTCGGGGTCGGCGAAGGTGCCTGCCTCAGGCAGCGTGGAGACGCCGTAGAGGAAGAGCGCGAGCCCCGGCGAGAGCATCAGCATGCCGACGAAGTCGAACGACTCGGAAGGCTCGGGGGCGTCCTTCGGCAGCGCCAGCGCGGCGTAGACGAGCGCGACGGCGCCGATCGGCAGGTTGATCAGGAAGATCCAGTGCCAGCTCGCCGTGTCGATCAACCAGCCGCCGAGGATCGGACCACCGATGGGCCCGAGCAGCATCGGGATGCCGAGGACAGCCATCAGCCGGCCGATCCGGTGGGGTCCGGCCGCCCGGGTCATGATCGTCATCCCGATGGGCATGAGCATGCCGCCGCCGAGGCCCTGCAGCACGCGGTAGCCGATCAACTGCCCGATCGTGTCGGCGGTGGCGCACAGCACGGACCCGATCGTGAACAGGGCCAGCGCGATCATGTAGAGCCGCTTGGTGCCGAACCGGTCGGCGGCCCAGCCGCTGAGCGGGATCACGGTGGCCAGCGCGAGCGTGTAGGCGGTCATCGTCCAGGCGACCTGGGCGTAGGACGCGTCGAACTCGCGTTGGAAGGTCGGCAGGGCGACGCTGACGACCGTCACGTCGAGGATCGACATGATCGCGCCGAGGACGACGACCCCTGCCACCTTGAGGACTGCGGCGTCGAGTTTGTCTGAGGTCGCGATGGATTGCTGTGTCACAAAGTCTCCTGATCCCCGTTGGGCCAGCGGGAGCTGGCCAGGCGCCGATCGGTACGGCCGGCGCGCGCTGTCACGTGCGCAGCGATGTCCGCGGGCAGACTAACGACCGGCAGTGACATTCGGCTTCCGGATTTCCGGCTGTCGAGGCCGACGTCACTCCGCACAAGTCGCGCCGAAAGGCCCACTCCGCGTTGAAAGCGGTCCCCCTATGCCGTCGGGCGGGGCGCGGTCGGCGCGGGACCCAGCGCCGCGAGTTGGATCTGCAACGCCAACCGCGTACGCGGCGACTCGAGATCGACGGCGACGACCTCGGCGAGGCGGCGCAGGCGGTACCGGAGCGTGTTGGGGTGCACGTGCAACTGCCGGGCGGCCCGCTTCGGGTCGCCCTGCTGCTCCAGCCAGGCCGCGACGGTGGCGACGTAGTCGGTGCCGTGCTGCCGGTCGTGGGCGACGAGGTCGGGCAGCGGGCCGCCGACCAGCAGGTCGGCGCTCGGCACGGCGCGGACCACGCGGTGCACGACCACCTCCGCCCACTGGTCCTCGAACCGCAGCACCGGTCCCCGCTGCCGGGCCGGGCCGTGCAGCGCGAGCAGTTCCGCCGCCTCGGCCCGGGAGCGCGGCAGGTCCGTCAGGTTCCTGGCGACGCCGCCGGACGCGGCGTACAGCCCCGGGTCGTGCACGGCGATGTCGCGGATCAGCCGCTCCATCCAGCGCCGGGAACCGGGCGACTCGCCGCCGTCGACCAGGACGGCGAACAGGACGTCGCCGACGTCCGCGATCAGCGGTTGGCGCCACCCGTGGCGGCGGGTGATCGACTCCCACAGGGCCAGGTTGTCCACCATCTCCCCCGTGCCGCCGTGCGTGCCGAGCCCGACGACCCGCCACGGGCCCTCGGGAAGCGCCAACTCCTCCCGGCCCATCCGGCCGGGCGCCCGCAGGGCGGCCCGCAGCCGGTCGGCCGAGACCCGGCGCGCGACGTCGGCCTGCACCCGCAGGCGGAGCAGGTGCAGCGCCAGCACGGACGCCGTGCCCTGGAGGTCGCGCAGCCGCGCGGCGGGGACCGGGCCCTCGACGACGGCCCAGATCGAGCCGAGCAGCTCGCCCCCGGCCCGGATCGGGATGATGAGCCGGGGCAGCGTCCCGTCGGGCCCCTGCGGCACGAAGATCAGCTCGCTGCCGGTCGCCAGTTTGCGGAAGACCCCACGGGACCGGAAGTGCGCGACCACGTTGCCGGGGGCGCGCCGCCCGACGATCGTCGAGACGCGTGCCGGGTCGGTGCGGTCCTGACGTGACGAGTACGCCAGCACCCGGGACTGGGCGTCCTCGATCGTCACCGGCGCGTCGACCACGGCGGCGGTCGCGTCGGCGAGGGCGAACAGTTCGTCGTACACGCCGGTCTCCCCGGTGTCGGCCGGGCCGGGCGCGACGGCCCGGTCGATCACCCCGCGCAGCAGCCAGACGAGCTGGGCCCACGAACCGTGGCTCTGCAGCTCGACCAGGGTCAGCCGCCGCTCGGCGGCGGCCGCCGTCACGGCGGGGTGCCCGGCCAGCGGAGGCTTGAGCACGAGGCCGGCTGCCCCCGCCTCGGCGTAGCGCGCGACGACGGCGAGCGCCTGATCCGGGGTGCCGATGCCCGCACCGAGCACGAGGTCGCCGCTCTGGCCGCTCGTGGCCTCGTCGACCTCGGCGAGGGTCACGTCGCGGACCTCGGCCTCGTCGGCGGGTACGACGACCTTGAGCAACGCGGCGCCGACCGCGTCCACCACGCCAGCCACGGTGATCACGACCAGATTGTGCCTCGTCCTTGTTCGCTTCGGCCAATCGTCGGGACAAGCCTTGGCCTGCCGAAACAATGACGTACCGGCGGGTCGGGGACAGGATGGGCGCGATCCCGGTCGCCCCGAAGGAGAGACCGGTTGCCCTGAAGGAGAGAAACGGATGCCCCCCATCGAGTCCGCCCCCGCCCCCCAGCGCGTCGCCGTCGTCGGCGCGGGGATGGTCGGGCTGGCCACCGCCTGGTTCCTGCAGGAACGGGGCGTCCAGGTCACCGTGCTCGACCGTACCGGCGTGGCGGCGGGCGCGTCGTGGGGCAACGCCGGCTGGCTCACCCCCGGCATCACCACTCCCCTGCCGGAGCCGGCGGTGCTGCGTTACGGGCTGCGGGCCGTCCTGAGCCCGTCGTCGCCGGTCTACGTGCCGCCGCGCGCCGACGCCCGGCTCCTGCGGTTCCTGACCGGCTTCGCCCGGCACAGCACCCCGTCGAAGTGGCGCACCGCGATGCAGGCGTTCATCCCGATGAACCGGCGCGCGTTGGAGTCGTTCGACGCGCTGGCGGCCGGCGGGGTCGGGGCGATGACGCACGAGGCGAAGTCGTTCATGGCCGCGTACCGGACCGAGGCCGAGCGGTCGGTCCTGCTGGACGAGCTGGCGCACATCCACTCCGCCGGCCAGGCGATCGAGTTCGACGTCCTGACCGGGGCCGAGGCGCGCGAGGTGGAGCCGTCGCTGTCGGACAACGTCGGCGCCGCCATCCGCCTGCACGACCAGCGGTACATCAACCCCGGGCAGTACGTGCACGCGCTCGCCGACTCCGTCCGCGCCCGCGGCGCGTCGATCGTCGCCGGCGTCGACGTCACCGACATCCGCGACGAGGGCACCGGCGTCCGGGTGGTCACCACCACCGGCACCGACGAGCGCTACGACGCGGTGGTGCTGGCGACCGGCACCTGGCTCGGTGAGCTGGGTCGGCGCTTCGGCGTCCGGACCGTCGTGCAGGCCGGCCGCGGGTACAGCTTCAGCGTCGCGATCGAGCACATGCCGGCCGGTCCGGTCTACTTCCCCGCGCAGCGCGTCGCCTGCACGCCCCTCGGGGACCGGCTGCGCGTCGCCGGGATGATGGAGTTCCGCAGGGCCGAGGCGCCGCTCGACCGTCGCCGCATCTCCGCCATCGCCGAGGCCGCGCGGCCGCTGCTGCGGGGCGCCGACCTCGACGCCCGCGCCGACGAGTGGGTGGGCGCGCGGCCCTGCACCCCCGACGGCCTGCCCCTGATCGGCCGGACCCGCTCGCCGCGCGTCTTCGCCGCCGGCGGCCACGGCATGTGGGGCATCACCCTCGGCCCGCTCACCGGCGAACTGCTCGCCGAGCAGATCACCGGCGGTGGGCAGCCCGTGGAGCTGCGCCCCTTCGACCCGCTGCGCTGACCGGCACCGCCCAGGGCCGGCCGGCTCGGCCCGACTCACCCCGGCAAAGCGGCGCGGCCCGCCGACCAGGAACCACGGTCGGCGGGCCGCGCCGCTTTCCGGTTAGCCTCGCCGTCGTGAGCTTCAGCGCCTACGCCCGCCAGGTCGTCCTCCTGGGCGAAGCGCGGGTCGACGTAGGTCCGCGATCCGGCCCTGCCGCACCGGCGCCGGGTGTCGGCGCTGCGGTCCTGCGTGCAGCCGTACCGGCCGATCGGCTTCCACGCCACGCTCAGCTTCCTCGAGGAGCAGGCCGGGTCGTTCCAGCGGGACGAGGCCGCTCTGCTCCGGGCGCTCGACGCCCTCGTCGCGAGCAGGCTCGCCAGGCGGGCCGAGCGTCGCCGCTATGCCGCCGCGCGCAGCGCCGCCAAGCGCCGTGGCCGGCGCAGCCCGGGCCCGGACGACCCGAATCCGCACCATCGGCGCGGTTACTGGTACGGCGCGCCCGGGTGGGCGGCGCTGCACGCGCTCCGGTTCTGGCAACGCGAACGCCGCCCCGCCCTGCTGCCGTCACTCGACCGGATCGAGGTGTGTTTGGACTCCTGCGTCCGCGCATGTCTGGCGGCGGGGGGACCCTTGACGCCGGCTCAGCGGCAGCTCCTGGCCACCGCCGTCGACGCGCTCGACGAGCGCATCCGCCCCGAGGTGTGGCGCGACCGGGCGGCCTACTTCCGTGCGCGGGACCTGCTGCAGGTCGCCCGGTTCATGGAGATCGCGGCGGAGGCCGCGTAGGTCCCCGCGCCGTCTGATCGTGTGGTCTACCGGCCGTGGAGCCGGCGCCAGGACGGCGCTCCGGCCTTCGGCCACTTGTCTTCGAGAGGTACGCCGGCGGGGGCGGCGGTGTGTGTGCCGTGGGTGGCCTGCTGGTGGGGTTCAGGCTGGCAGGTGGTGCAGTACCGGGCGGACGGCAGGTGAGCCAAGTGCTCGATGGGGATGTCGCCGTGGCACCCTTCGCAGGTGCCGTAGTGGCCCTGTTCCAGGTAGTGCAGCGCCCGGGCGATGTCGCCCAGGGCCCGCCGGGTGGCGGCGGTCAACGCGGAGGCGGCCTCGACATCGGCGCCGTCGGCGCGCATCCGGCGGGCCTGCCGGTCCAGCAGCGCCAGCTGGGTGCTGTGCCGCTCGTACTGCTCCTCCAGGACGATCCGCAGCACGCCCAACTCGTCCTGCCTGCTCACGACGTACACGATCGGGGTTCCTTCCTGCTCGGGACGAAAAGAAAGGGCGGAGCGCTGATGCGCTCCGCCCGCCGGTGCCGGACATGTGGATGTCGGCCGGGTGGCGGCGGGCGGCGCTGGCCGGGCGCCCGCCGGGTCGGCGGCGCGACGATCGGCGCGACCGTGCCCCGGCGGACGCGGGCGACCACCGCCCCGACGAGGTGACGCATGGTCGTGTCGGTGACGAGGCGGGTCCGCGCGTTCGTCGACGGCGCCGCTGCCGCGGGGACCGGGCGTGAGTGCGCAGCAGCGGCCCGCGGCCCCGACGAGCGGGGCTGCCCGGACAGGCCGCAGAGGATCACGGCGTCACCATAGACCGGCTGCCCGCGGATCGGCCACCACCTGCGGCGGCGGCCACAAAGCCGGGCCGCGGGGACCTTCGGCGGGCGGGATGGCGGGCGCCCTCAGCCGCCGGGACGCTCGGCTACCACGCCGCGGAAACAGCAGGCCCGGTTTCGCCGTTCGCGCGACCGGACGCCGGTGCACGCCTCATCATCGAACTCTCAGCGACCTGACTGAGGGTAGGTGGACGAGCGTGCGGGAGATGGCGGTTGCGCCGGTCGTCACCGACGTCGAGCTCGGCCTGGCCGAGGTGGTGTGGCACAACGCCGAACGCGATCCGGACCAGACGCAGTTCGTACGGCCGGACCCCGACCCCCGGTCCTGGCCGGCTCGCGGGTCCGGGCGTGGCGCGACGACCGTGACCTGCCGACAGTTCCGTGACGACGTGCAGGCGGTCGCCCGAGGTCTGGTGGCCACGGGTGTCCAGCCGGGCGACCGGGTGGCGCTGATGAGCCGCACCCGGTACGAGTGGACCCTGGTGGACTACGCGCTGTGGTCCGTCGGCGCGGTGACGGTTCCCGTGTACGACACGTCGAGCGCGGACCAGTTGGCCTGGATCCTCTCCGATTCGGGCGCGGTCGCCTGCGTGGTGGAGACGGCCGGGCACGCCGCGATGCTGGACGGCCTGCGCGACTCCCTGCCGGCGTTGGCGCACGCGTGGCAGATCGACGCGGGCGACCTGATCCGACTGGCCGGGGCCGGCCGCGCCGTCGACGTCGGGCAGGTGGCGGCCCGCCGTCGGCGCGTGTCGGCGGGCGACATCGCCACGATCGTGTACACCAGCGGCACGACCGGACGGCCGAAGGGTTGCGTCCTGACGCACGGCAACATCGCCCTGGACGTCGGCAACGCGACCGCGATCCTGCCGGAGGTGTTCCATCCCGCCGCGTCGACGGTGCTGTTCCTGCCCCTGGCCCACGCCTTCGCCCGGATGATCCAGGTCGGCGTCGTACACACGCGCGCCACCATGGTGCACAGCGCGGACATCGGCGGCGTGCTGGACCAGCTCCGCCGGTACCGTCCGACGTTCGTCCTGGCCGTGCCGCGGGTGTTCGAGAAGATCTACGACCGGGCGAGACGGAAGGCGACCGACGAGCACCGGGGCTGGCTGTTCGCGGTCGCCGACCGGGTGGCGGTGCGGTACAGCCGCGCGCGGGACACCCGTGGCGGACCGGGGACCGTGCTGCGGCTGGCGCATCTGGTGTGCGACGTACTGGTCTATCGCAAGCTGCGGGCGGCGCTGGGTGGACGCTGCCGGGTGGCGATCGTCGGCGGGGCACCGCTGGCGCCGCGGCTCGCGCACTTCCTCCGCGGCGCCGGCCTCACGGTGCTCGAAGGGTACGGGCTGACCGAGACCTCGCCCGCCCTGACGGCCAACACGCCGGCGGCGATGCGGATCGGCACGGTGGGCCGTCCGCTGCCCGGAGTCGAGATCGCGATCGCCGAGGACGGGGAGATCCTGGCCCGGGGAGGGGTGGTCTTCCCCGGATACTGGAACAACGCGGAGGCCACCCGCGAGACGTTCACCGACGGTTGGCTGCGTACCGGCGACCTCGGGGCACTCGACGAGGACGGCTACGTGCGGGTCACCGGGCGGAAGAAGGACATCATCGTCACGGCGTCCGGCAAGAACATCGCCCCCGCCCCGTTCGAGGACCAGGTCCGCGCGGATCCGCTGGTCAGCCAGTGCGTGGTGATCGGCGACGGCCGGCCGTACCTCGTCGCGCTGGTCACGATCGACCCGCAGGCGTGGCCGGGGTGGCGGGCCGCGCACGGTCGTGCGGACGCCTCGGTGTCGGACCTGCGGGATTCCCCGGCGCTGCGGGAGGCGGTCCAGCACGCGGTCGACCGGGCCAACCGCGCGGTGTCCCGGGCCGAGCAGATCAAGAAGTTCAGCGTCCTTCCCCGCGACCTCACCGAGGCCGACGGTGAACTCACCCCCACGTTGAAGGTACGGCGAGCGGTGGTGCAGGAGCGCTACGCCGCCGACATCGAGGCGCTCTACCGCGACCACTGACGCCCCTGCCGGGGACAGGCTCATTGACACGGAGCGTCGTACGGATTCCACTGCTTGCAACAGCACCGCCGGCCCGGCTCGCCTGACCGACCGTTGCAACAGTGGGGAGGCGTCATGTCCACGCCCGTCAAGCCGCCGCAGGACGCCGTGACCCTCCGCCGTCTCCGTCTCGGGATCGGCACGGTCGGCATCGCCCTGCCGATCGTGCTGACGGTCGGCAACGCGCTGCTCACCGGCAGGTTGGTTCTGCTCGACTCGATCAGCGCCTCCTACCACACCGGCATGCGAGACGTCTTCGTCGGCGGAATGTGCGCCATGGGCGTCTTCCTCGTCTGCTACCGCTACCGGAAGGTGGACGACGTCCTCAGCTCGATCGCCGGCGTGCTGGCGATCGCGGTGGCGCTGTTCCCCGCCGCGACGGGTGCGCCGAGGGGAACGCTCACGCCCACCGACGTCACGATCGGGCGGCTGCACCAGGTCTCGGCCGCTGCCCTGTTCGTGCTGCTGGCCGTCTTCTGCATCTTCCTGTTCCCCCAGACCGGCTCGACGGTCCCCGCGGCAGGGCGGACGCGGGCCCGCAACGGCATCTTCTACGCCTGCGGCGGCATCATCATCGGCGCCATCGCGCTCGCAGTGGCGAGCAACGCTCTGCCCTTCTCCGTCCGCGACACGCTCAAGCCGCTGTTCTGGTGCGAGGCGGTGGCGGTGCTCGCCTTCGGTGCCGCGTGGCTCGTCAAGGGCGAAGCGATGTTCCGCGACTCACAACCGCCCCCGGCCGAATCCGAGGTGCGCCGCGCGGCCCCGACCCTCTAGGGTTCCGCCGTGGCTTTGGAGATCGTGACCCTGGCGGACCGTCCGGACCTGGCACCGCTGCTCGACGACGACTTCGACGGGGCGTGGCCGCAGTTCATGCTCTGGGACCCGATGGGCGCGGTGTACTACGGCGTCGCCCACGACCTGTACCCCGAGTTCGTGTTCGCCGCCGTCGACTCCGCCGAGCCCGGACGCGCCGTCGCCCGGGCGTACGCCGTGCCGCTGCGCTGGACGGAGGCGGAGCTGCCCGACGGCGGCTGGGACCGGGTGATCCAGCGTGCCACCATCAACCGCCTCACCGGCGCCACCCCGAACATCGTCTCGGCCTTGGAGATCTGCATCCGGCCGGACCGGCGGGGCACCGGCCTGTCGGCCCTGATGCTCGCCGCCATGCGGGAGACCGTCGCGAAGCGGGGCTACGACACGCTGGTCGCGCCGGTCCGCCCGAGCGGCAAGCACACCCGGCCCGACCTGCCGATGACGGAGTACGCGGCGCAGGTCCGCGAGGACGGCCTGCCGGTCGACCCGTGGCTGCGGGTGCACGTCCGCGGGGGTGGGCGCATCGAACGCGTCGCTCCCCGGTCGATGACGATCACCGGGACGCTCGCCGACTGGCGCCGCTGGACGGGCCTGCCGTTCGACACCAGCGGACCGGTCCACGTGCCGGGCGCCCTCGTGCCCGTGCACTGCGACGTGGCGCACGACCACGCCGTCTACGTCGAGCCCAACGTCTGGGTCCGGCACCGCCTGTAGGCCGCCGCGCACGGCACCACACCGGTCGGCCCCGGCGGTCGCCGGGCAAACCTCGCCCTACTCCGCAACGAGTACTGCTCACCGTGTCGGCGATGCTGTCGAGGTCCTGCTCGGCGCGATCGCGCGTCGTCGTCGGACCGGGGCCATGGCGGCCCCGGTCCCACGACGATCAGGAGGTGACCAGGTCGTCGATCTGGTTGATCGCCGAAGTGGCGCCCTCCACGATGCCCATGTCCAGCACCTGCTGCAGTGCCTCGGCGGAGGCGTACCTGCCCACGTAGGTCGCGCGGGTGCCGCCGTTGTGCTCGGTGAAGGTGTAGGCATTCTTGGAGACCGGCAGTTCCGGCCTCGGGTTGAAGTCCAGGTCGGCGAAGCCGTCGTCGAAGGAGAAGCCCCTCGGCTCGTCCACGGCGGTGACCAGCCAGTATCCGGCGTGCTTGTCGCCCTCCGGGCCGGTCATGTAGTAGGTCACGCGACCGCCAGGCGTGAGGTCGTGGTCGACCACCGTCGCCGGGTAGGTCGGCGGTCCCCACACCTTCTCCAGTTGGCGGGGGTCGGCGTAGACCTGCCAGATCCGCTCCACCGGCGCGGCGAATTCCGCGGTGATGGTCAGGGTCAGGTTGTCAAGGTCGTGCTGGACGTCGGTCACGGGCATGGTTCAGTCCTCCTGATCACGGTCCGATGCGATGAGTACGTCGATGCGGGCGATGCGGCCACGCCAAACCTGTTCGAGCTCGGTGAGCATGGACGCCACCGACCGCACCGCCTCCACGTCACCGCTGGCCAGTTGCTCGCGACCACTGCGTCGCTTGGTCAGCAGACCAGCCTTCTCCAGCACGGCGACGTGCTTCTGCACCGCGGCGAAGCTCATGTCGTACTTCGCCGCGAGCGCGGAGACCGAGTGTTCCCCGGCCAGCACGCGGCGCAGGATGTCGCGCCGGGTGCGGTCTGCGAGCGCGTGGAACATGGCGTCCGCGCGGTCGTCGCTCTCCTTGGCCACGGGTCAAATATACAACCGATCGGTTGTATATAGTCAAGGCATGACCAACTACCACCACCGGGCCGATCGGAACCTCGCGCCGTACGTCAGCCTGTCTGTCGGCTCGGCGAGCCGGGGCGCACGACGCATGGTTGAGCAGCAGCCCCGCGGTGGGTCGGGCCAGCGATCCCACCCGGGTCGACCAGCGCACTGCCGGCGACGGCGACCGCGCCGGTCGCCCCACCGACTCGGCCGCGACCCGCCGATGACGGGCGCCGTGATCAAGTTGCCGTACGGCGCGGATCGTGTTCGTCCGTGAATCGGCGTGCGCGCTACCTGCCATCGAGGTTGCTCAGCGTGCGTACGCTCCACGGGGCGGCGGCGGGCTCTGCTGGCGCAGCCAGGCAAGCAGCGAACACGACGCGATTGGGGAGAGCGTGGACCGACCGGCCTTCTACAGCGGCCCACCGTTGGAGCTGGCGGATGACTATCCACGGTGTCTGCCTGAGGCGCTTCTGCGCGCCGCGGAGCACTTCCCCGACGCCGGTGTTGTCGTCGTCTCCGGGCCAGGACGGTCTGAGTCCTTCCTATACCCGGCGCTGTTGCACCGGGCCCGTCGAATCCTCAGCGCGCTGCGCGACCAGGGGTTGCGAGCCGATGACCAGGTCGTCCTGTACAGCGGGCAGCCGCTGGACTTCGTCAGTACCTTCTGGGCCTGTGCACTCGGCGGGATCCGTCCGCTCCTGATCGCTCGCCCATCCGATCCTGCCGCGGTCGCCGAGGGAGTTGACCGGTTGTGCCGCGCGGCGCGGCTGCTCGGTGAGCCGCTCGTCCTCTGCACCGCAGATGACCGCGACGGCCTGCCCGACGGGCTTCGGCTCCTCGATGTCGGGGCGTACGTCGAGCATCCGCCCGCCGTGGACGTGCATCAACCGGATCCGGACGATGTCGCGATGCTGATGATGTCCTCCGGGAGCACCGGGAGCGCCAAACTCATCCAGCTCACGCAGCGAGGCCTGGTGGAGTTCGCTGCGGGGACCCCGACGCTGCTGCCGATCCGCCCCGGGGATGTCACGCTGAACTGGCTCCCACTTGACCACAGCGCGTCGTTCCTCCTTTATCACCTGCTCGAGGTCTTCGTGGGGTGCACCAACGTGCACGCGCCCACCGACCTGGTCCTCGCCGACCCGGTGCGCTGGCTGGACCTGATCGTCGAACACAAGGTCAACCACGCCTGGTCGCCGAACTTCGGGTACCAACTGGTCAACGAGGCTCTCTCGGGACGTACGGACGGACACTGGGACCTGTCCTCGATCGTCACCCTGGTAAGTGGCGGCGAGCAGATCACTGTCCCGGTCATGGCGGAGTTTCTCCGCGCCACCGCGCCCTTCGGCATCCGGCCGGAGGTCTTCGTTCCCGCATGGGGAATGACCGAGACGGTCACCGGCATCAGCTTCGCGCACGGAGGCCTGGACGCTAACGTGCACCGGATCCACGCGTCGAGCCTCGCCGGGGAACTGACGTGGATGGACGAAGCGGCCGAGGTGGACGGCCACGTCACGTTCGTGGCGGTCGGGTCGCCGGCACCGGGAGCGACGCTTCGCGTGGTCGACGACCACAACGTCGTGCTACCGGAGGGACGCATCGGGCGACTGCAGGTCAGCTCGGCCCGGGTCACGGCGGGATACTTCGGCAACTCCGACGCCGACCGAGCCGCGTTCGTCACGGGCGAATCCGAGCACGAGGTCTGGCTGAACACCGGGGACCTGGCGTTCGGCAAGGACGGCCAGGTCGTCGTCACCGGTCGTGAAGGCGACCGGATCATCCTCAACGGACAAACGTGTTACGCCCACGACATAGAGAGCGTCGTCGCTGAAGCACCTGACGTGGTCCCAGGGCTTGTCGCGGCCTGCGGCGTGCCGCATCCGACGAGTGGCTCCGAGACACTGGTGGTGTTCTTCGGCACCGACCGCGCCGAGCCGGCCGGCACGGTCCGGGCCATCCAGCAGACGCTCTTCGTCCGGCTGCGGTTGACCGCGCGGGTGGTGCCGGTGCCACGCGCCGCGTTCCCGAAAACGGCCAGCGGCAAGGTCCAGCGCGCGGCACTGCGTCGGCGGCTTCTCGACGGTGGGTTCGACGCTCGCCCCACCACCGCCGGTGCTGTCGCCACGCCCGCCGGATTACGCGGCGCGGTGCGGGCTGTGTTCCACACCGTGCTCAAGACCGACGTCGACGACAACGCGCGCTTCTACGAGGTGGGCATCGACTCCGTGACGATGGTTCGGCTGCACGCCCGGTTGCAGAACGAACTCGGCATGGAGTTCAGCAAGCTGGCGATGTTCGAGCACCCGTCCATCGCCGCGCTCACCAGCCACCTCAGCTCGCTCGCCCCGCCACCCGAACGGCAACCGCGCGCCGTGACTGCCCCCGACCAGCGGATCGCCATCATCGGTATGGCCGCGCGGTTTCCCGGCGCCGACACTCTGGACGACTTCTGGACGAACCTGACAGGGGGCGTGGTGAGCGTCCGGCGGTTCGGCGCGGAGGAGCTGACGGCGGCGGGTGTGCCTGCCGCCGACCGTGCCCACGCCGACTTCGTTCCCGTCACCGGCGCGCTCGCCGACATCGACGCCTTCGACGCCGATTTCTTCGGCATGAGCGCGGCGGAGTCCGAGCTGACCGATCCCGCGCACCGGCTGTTCCTCGAGTGCTGCTACCACGCCCTGGAGCACGGCGGGTACGCCGGCGCGACAGCCGGCCAACGCATCGGAGTCTTCGCCGGTAGCGGCATGAACCTCTACACGCACCAGAACTACCTGCTCAACAACCTGATGGCCGGTCAGGACGACCCGATAACCACGATGCGGAAGGCCATCGGCACCCAACCGGATTTCCTGGCGACCCGGGTCGCCTACCGACTGGGCCTGACCGGCCCCGCCATCGGTGTGCAGACCGCATGTTCCACCTCGCTGGTCGCCGTGCACCTGGCCTGCCAGGCGCTGCGTAGCGGTGATGCCGATCTCGTCCTGGCCGGTGCCGCCGCAGTCCACGTCCCGCAAGCCAACGGATACCGCCATTACCCCGGGTCGATCCTCTCCCCGACCGGACAGTGTCGCGCGTTCGACGCCGACGCCGACGGCACGGTGGGTGGCAACGGGGTGGCCGCCGTACTGCTCAAACGGCTGGACCGGGCCGTGGAGGACGGCGACACGATCCACGCGGTGATCCTCGGCTCGGCGGTGAACAACGACGGAACGGGCAAGGTCGGCTTCACGGCGCCCAGCGTGGCGGGGCAGGTGGACGTGATCAAGCGGGCGCTCGACCAGGCGAACATCCCGGCCGAGACCGTCTCCTATCTGGAGGCCCACGGCACGGGGACGCCGCTCGGTGATCCGGTGGAGCTTCGCGCGGCGGCCAGGGCGTTACGCGACCGGACGGACAAGGTCGGTTTCTGCACCGTCGGCTCCGTCAAGCCCAACATCGGTCATCTGGACAGCTGCGCGGGCATGGCGGGCCTGATCAAGACGGTCCTGATGCTGTCACACCGCATGCTCCCACCGCTGGTGAACCTGCGGAGACCGAACCCGGAACTCGACCTCGACGGCAGTCCATTCGTGCTCGGCACCGAACTGCGGCCCTGGTCGACCGATGGGGCGCCCCGCCGCGCCGGGGTCAGCGCGCTCGGCGTCGGCGGCACCAACGCGCACGTCATTCTGGAAGAACCGCCACCGGCATTCGAGCGGGACACGGCGCCGGGCACACTCCGCGTCCTGCCGCTCTCCGCGGCCGACCCGGAGGCGCTCACCGAGCTGGCCAGCCGGATGCGCGATCATCTGCGCGATCATCCGGCCCTGCCGGGCGCCGACGTGGTCTCCACCGCCGCGCTCGGCCGAGCCCACCGCCGGTATCGGCTAGCTGTCGTCGGCGGCAGCGCCACCGAACTGGCCGATGCGCTCGACGAGGCGTTGGCCGGCGAGGTCCCGGCCGGCGGGCCCGGCCCGTTGGCATTCGCCTTCACCGGCCAGGGCGCCGCGAGCCCCGGCATGGCCGACGAGCTCTACCAGGCATTCCCGGCCTTCCGGCGGGTGCTCGACGAGTGCGAGCGGCTGTACACCGCGGAGAACGACGCCAGCCTGCTCGCGCTGCTGTGCGGACGCCACGATCAGCGACTCTGGCCCACCGACACGGCGCAGCCCGCACTCTTCGCGTTCCAGGTCGCCCTGGTCGAGCTCTGGCGCGCCTTCGGGTTGGAGCCGGACCTCGTGGTGGGGCACAGCGTCGGCGAGTACGCGGCGCTCTGTGTCGCGGGGGGCATGTCGCTCGCCGACGGGATCCGGCTGACGGCGTCGCGCGGCAGGCTGATGCAGCAGGGCACTCCCCCGGGCTCGATGATCGCAGTGCTGGCCGACCGCGCCGCCATCGCCCCGATGCTCGCCGACATCCACGTCGAGGTGGCCGCCGTCAACGGCTCCGAGGAGTACGTCCTGGCCGGGCCGGAAGCCGCCGTCGAGCAGGCGACCGCGTGGCTCGACCGACACGCCATCGGGTGGCAGAAGATGCCGGTCGACCGGGCCTTCCACAGCAGGCTTCTGGATCCGATCGTCGACGCCTTCGCGGCGCGGGCGGCGACCGTGCGGATGTCACCGCTGAGCACGCCGATGGCCAGCACCCTGACCGGGAGGTTGCTGACGTCGGGCACGGTGATGCCGACCGACTACCTCGCCCGGCAGATCCGCCGGCCGGTGCTGTTCGCCGACGCGGTGAGCACCCTCGTGGCGCAGGGTTGTCACCGGTTCCTCGAGATCGGCCCGGACGCGGTGCTGAGCGGGGTGGGGCGACGCGCCAACCCCACCACTGCCTGGGTGGCGACGCAACGGCGAGGCACACACCCGGTCCTGGCGGTCGAGCACGCCGTCGCAGAGCTGTACCGCCACGGCGATCCGGTGGACTGGGCGGAGGTAGCCAGGGGTGGAAGGCGGATACCCCTGCCCGGCTACCCGTTCCGGCGCAAGCGCTACTGGATCGGCGCCGACGGCCCCACCAGTTCCCACGAACCGGTTACCGCGGGTGGCGAAGCGCGGGCCTACGCACCGGCTGCCGTGCCGGCCGCTACGGCAGCGCGGCGCGCAGAGGTGCTGGCGACCGTCCGTAACCTGACTGCCCGGCAACTGGGCGCCGCCTTGGCCGAGGTCCGGCCGGAGCGGGCGTTCCTCGAACTCGGTGCCGACTCGCTGTCCATGCTGCGCGTCGTGCAGGAGGTGCGGCAGTCGTTCGGGATCGAACTCGCTGCCCGGGAGTTGTTCACGATCGCGGACAACCCCGAGCGCCTGTCCGCGTTGATCGCCGACCGAATGGGCGCCGAGGATGACCCGACGGAGACGCCGACCGATCCGGTGGCGGCTGACGAAGGGCCCGCACCGACCGCATCCGGGGCCGACGCGCCGCCCGAGGCGAGCGCCGCGCCGTCTGCGGAGGTCGCCGACGTCATCGCCCAGCAGCTCCGACTCACCGAACAGCTCGTCGAGCAGGTCACCTCCGTGATGCGCGAGCAGCTGGCCGTGTTGGGTGGAACGCCCGGATCACCGGTCGGCTCGCCGGTGCCGCCAGTTCAACCCGGACCCCAGGTGCCCGCCCCGCCTGCCGCAGCCGTCGCCGTCGCCTCGGCCGCCGCGGGTACGCCGGGCAGGACGACGCAGGTCACCGAACCCGTGCCCACGCCGCCACCGCCGCGGCCTCGACCCGCGCCGCCGGCGCGGCCGGCGCGGACCAGCACGTGCGATTTCAGCCTGTACTTCTTCGGTGACTACCCGGACCAGGACCAGCAGGACAAGTACGCCGCGATCATGGAAGCCGTACGGTTCGGCGATCAGCACGGCTTCCACGGTGTGTGGTTTCCGGAGCGGCACTTCCACTCGTTCGGCGGGCTGTTCCCCAACCCGGTCGTGCTGGCCGCCGCGGTGGCCCGCGAGACGTCCCGGATCAGGATCAACGCGGGCTCCGTGGTGCTGCCGCTGCACAACCCGATCCGGGTGGCCGAGGAGTGGTCGGTGGTCGACAACCTCTCCGGCGGCCGCGTCGGGTTGTGCGTGGCCAGCGGTTGGCACCCGAACGATTTCGCGCTCAGCCCGGACGCGTTCGGCAGCCATCGACAGCTCATGTACGAGCACCTGACGACCGTCCGCACGCTGTGGTCGGGTGAACCGCTGCCCGCCACATCCGGCAACGGTGAACGGATCGACGTCCGGATCTTCCCACGACCGCTGCAGACGATGCCGCCGTTCTTCGTCGCCGTCGTGGCCAACCCGGACTCGTACCGGTCGGCCGCCGCCGCCGATCTCGGCGTGGTGACGAATCTGATGACCCAGTCCATCGACCAGTTGGCCGAGAACATCTCGCTCTATCGCCGCACCAGAAGCGAGCACGGGCTCGATCCGGATGCTGGCCGGGTGGTCGTCCTGGTTCACACGTACCTGGGTGACGACCTCGAACGCACCCGCGCCGAGGCGTTCCCGCCGTTCTGCGACTACCTGCGCTCGTCGCTGTCGCTCCTCGGCGGCGTCACCAACAGCCTTGGCATCACCATCGACGACACCACTCCCGACAGTGACGTCGACTTCCTGCTCGAGCAGGCCTACGGACGGTACTGCGAGGACCGGGCGTTGATCGGAACACCCGACAGTTGCGCCCCGATCATCGACCGTCTCGCCGAGATGGGCGTCGACGAGATCGCGTGTTTCGTCGACTTCGGTGTGTCAACGAAGCAGATGCTGCGAAGCCTACGGCTCGTCGACCAGGCACGCGTGCGGCAGCAGGACCCGGGACGCGACCCGCGGCAGGTCACACAGCATGCGCCGCTGGCAGCAGCGCAGCGGGGAATGTGGTTCCTGGAGCAGATGTACCCGGCGCGCACGAGCTACCACGAGCCGAAGGCGATCCGGCTGGACGGCGCGCTCGACGTCACCGCACTGCGGTGGGCGTTGCGCAAGGTGGTGGAGCGCCACGCGCCGCTGCGTACGGTGTTCCGCGAGGTCGATGGCGAGCCGCAGCAGGTGGTCCTGCCCTCAGTCGACATGGACTGCCCGCTGGTCGACCGGTCGGGTGTTCCAGACGACCAGGCGATCCGAGACGCAGTGGTCGAGTTCGGCGCCCAGGGGTTCGACCTGACCACGGGACCGCTGCTGCGGATCAGGTTGATCCGGCTGGGCGAGGCTGAGCACGTGCTGATGCTCTACGCGCACCATCTCGTCTTCGATTCGTTCTCCACCGCGGTGTTCGTCCGGGATCTCGCCGCGTTCTACCGGTCGGGGCCGACCCAGCCACCGCCGCTCGCCCCACTACCGATCAGCTATCCGGACCACGTACGCGCACGCCTCGTCACCGGCGAGGAGAAGCGGCGGCACCTGGACTACTGGCGATCTGCTCTCGCCGGGGCGCCACCGCTGCGCCTGCCCACGGACCGGCCCCGACCGCCGGTGATGACGGCGCGGGGCGCCGCACTCGTGCACGACCTGGACGCCGACGTCGCTGCGGCCGTACGTCGGATCAGTCAGGAGCACCGGGTCACGCCGTTCATGACCCTGCTCGGCGGGATCGCCACCGTGCTCGGGAGACTCAGCCGCCAGGACGACGTCGTGCTCGGCACCGTCCTCACCAACCGGCCCGCCGGCACGGAGGACCTGATCGGTCTGTTCATCGACTCGGTTCCGCTGCGCATCGACCTGTCCGGTGACCCGACCCTCGGCGCCGTCGTGCAGCGAGTCCGGGACGCCAGCACAGAGGCGTTCGACCATGCGGGAGTCGGGTTCGACGAGCTGGTCGGGGCGGTCAACCCGGAGCGGGATCCGAGCCGCAACCCGGTGTTCCAGGTCCTGGTCGAGTACGAGAGCGCAGCCACCGTCGACTTCGACCCGCCGCGGGTCGATGCCACGCTGCTCGACGTGCCCAGTGACCGGGCACCACTCGACATGACCCTCTACCTGACGCATCATCCCGACCGGGTGCAGTGCGTCGTCGAATACAACACCGACCTGTTCGACGAGACGTCGGTACGACGGGTTCTCGCCTACCTCGAGGCAGTGCTCAGGCGGGCGGTTGCGGGGCAGGATCTGGCGTTGTCAGCGTTGACGGCACCGGTCGAATCGGATCGGACTGCGATGGGCCGATGGAGCGGCGATCGCCACGACGACCCGGCGGCCCGCCTGCACGAGCTGGTTGAGCGGCAGGTCGCACGAACCCCGGACGCGGTCGCGCTCGTTGCCGGGGAGACCCGACTGACGTACCGCGAGCTGGATCGGCGCGCCAACGCGATCGCGTGGCGGCTGCGCGACCGAGGCGTACGGCCGGACGACGTCGTCGCGGTGTGCCTGCCGCGCGGCGTGGATCTCATCGTCGCGCTGCTCGGGGTGCACAAGGCCGGTGCCGCCTACCTGCCACTGGACGGCGGCGTCCCGGAGTCCCGGCTGACCTTCATGGCCCGCGACAGCGGCGCCGTTCTCCTCGTGACGGACGAGGAGAAACTCGCCGCTCGCCTCGGGATGGAGATGCTCGCCCCGCACGGAGCGGACCCGAGGGCGGACAGTGCTCCGCCACGGGCCGGCGGCCCCGACAGCCTGGCGTACTGCATCTACACGTCGGGTTCGACCGGCCGCCCCAAAGGGGTCGCCGTGCCGCACCGGGGCCCGGCAAACCTGGTCGGCTGGTACCTGCGGCACCGGCCGACGTTACGCACCCTGCAGTGGACCTCGGTGGGCTTCGACGTGAGCGTCCAGGAGATCTTCACGACGTTGGCATCCGGAGCCGCGCTCGTGTTGATCCCCGACGAGGCGCGCTACGAACCCCAGGCGATGGTCGCGGCGATCAGACGTCACGGGGTGGAGCGGTTGTTCATGCCGTTCACCCCGCTCAGGTACCTGATGGACACCGAACCGGCGATGCCGTCACTGCGCGAGGTCGTGTCGGCCGGCGAGGAGATGATCCTGACGCCGGCTCTGCGTCGCTTCCTCGCCTCGCATCCTGACTGCGCGCTCTACAACGAGTACGGGCCCACCGAGGCATCCATCATCAGCATCACCCACCGCGTCGACCCGGACGCCGGCGAGAAGCCTCCCATCGGCCGCCCGATCGACAACGTCGTCGTCCGGCTGCTCGACGAGCGACAGTTGCCGGTGCCGGTCGGGGCCGTGGGCGAAATCCACCTGGGGGGCGCCTGCCTGGGCCGCGGGTACGTGGGCCGACCAGAGGAGACCACCAAGGCGTTCGTCCCCGATCCGGCTGAACCCACGAGGCGGCTCTACCGGACTCGCGACCTGGCGCGATGGCTACCCGACGGCACCCTGCAGTACCTCGGCCGCCTCGACAACCAGGTGAAGATCCGTGGCTACCGGGTGGAGCCGGAGGAAGCGGAGCGGGCGCTCTACGCGCTGGACGAGGTGCGAGACGCCGCGGTGCTGGCCGGCCAGGACTCCCGCGGGGAGACCTGTCTCGTCGGGTACGTCGTGCTCGCCGACGCCGCGGCCGACATCGACCGCGTCGCCGGACAGTTGGCGGCCAGCCTGCCCAGCTACCTGATTCCGACCGAGTGGGTGCGGGTCGAGGAACTGCCGGTCAACGCCAGCGGCAAGCTCGACCGCAGCCGGCTGCCCGAACCGGACTGGAGCCACCGGCGTGGCACCGAACCGGCCTCAGATCTGGAGCGGAGACTGCACGCGCTGTGGTCGGAGCAGCTGGGGTTGGGGAGCGTCCCGGTCGACGCCTCATTCTTCTCGCTCGGCGGGCACTCGCTCACGGCGGTCGAACTCGTCAATCGGGTACGGGACGCGCTCGACGTCGAGTTGCGGGTGGCTGACCTGTTCCAGGCACCCACCATCCGGGACATGGCGAGGCGCATCCACGCCGCCACCGTGTCGGACACCGCCCCGACGACGAGCATCCAGCAGCGGGCGTGGCGGATGCATCACGCCAACCCGCGTCCGGCCGTCTACAACGTGGCGCACCGGATTCGGCTGGAGGGTGACCTCGACGAACTCGCGCTGGAGCGCGCCCTCGATTCGCTCGTACGCCGGCACGCCGCGCTACGGACCCGTCTTGTCCCCCGGGGTGACCGACTGGTCCAGGAGGTCCTCGCCAAGCTGCCCGTGCGGCTGTCGGTCACCGACCTGCCAGCTGAGCCGGAGGGCGTGGAGCGCTGGTGCGAAGCGGCGGCGAACGCGGTCATCGCGCCCGATGAGGCGCCGCTGTGGCGGGCTCAGCTGGGCCGGCTCGGCGAGCAGCGATGGGTGCTGGTGCTGGTGCTGCACCACATGATCTGCGACGGATGGTCGATGGGTGTCATCTGGCGGGACCTGTCGACGCTCTACGCCGACGAGGTGAACGGCACTACCACCGGCCTCCCGACCGTGGTCGGGTATCCGGACTACGCGCGGTGGCGGGTGGCGCAGCTCGATGCGGAGCGTGATGCGCTGGTTTCGTTCTGGCGTACGGAACTGGCTGGAGCACGGCTGCGCTTCGAGCTTCCCTACGATCGGCGCCATCCCGGCAGGCTCTCCGGCCGAGGGGCGCTGCACCGGTTCGAGGTCCCCGCGCGGACCGTCCGGCTCTTGCAGGCGGCCGCGACGCAGATCGCCGCCACCCCGGCTGCCGTCCTCACGGCGGCGTTCGCGGTGTGGATGGCGGAACTGTGCGGGCAGCGGGACATCGTGGTGCCGGTGTCCAGCGCGAGCCGCGTCCGCCCGGAGCACACCGGCGTGGTCGGGCCGGTCGGGGAGGCGCTGCTGGTCAGGGTGACTCTCTCCGACGGGCTGCGTTTCGACGAGCTCGTCCATGCGGTCACCGAGCGGACGTTCGTCGCGCTCGATCACCACGCGCTCGCGCTGGGCCAGGTGGCGGACGCCGTCGGAGCCGACATACCGACACCGCAGGTGCTGTTCGCGGTCGTCACGACCCCACCGCCGGACCTCACGCTTCCCGGTGTCTCGGCCGCCGTGGAGAGCCTCGCCGTGGCAGGCGTGGCGCGGACCGAGCTGTACGTCGTACTCATGCCGACAGAGCACGGCGTCGAGGCGGCGTTCGAGTACTCCACGGACCTGTTCGACGAGTCGTCGATCGAGGGCTGGGCGGCGAACTTCCTCTCGGTGCTCGATCGGGTGGCGGCGGCCCCGCAGGGCGAGATCGGACACGGACCCCGATGACGGAACGACGGACGATGCGGCTGTTCACCGTCTTCGTCGCCGGCTACTCGGTCTCGACGTTCGGCAACTTTCTCAACCTCGTCGCCCTCAACCTGTACGTGTATCACCTGACGGGTAGCGCGCTGCAGACCGGGCTGTTGATGGCGACCCGGCTCGCCGCCGGTTTCGTCGTAGCGCCGGTGGCTGGCGGCCTGGTCACCCGCTTCGACCCCAGAACCGTCATGATCGTCACCGACGTCGCACAGGCCCTCGCGATGATCGCGCTGCTGGCCGTGCCGGCAGCCGGGCACCCGCAGCTCCTCTACGCCGTGGCCGTGGTCCTCGGCAGCGGCAACACGATCTTCAACGTGGCGCTGCGGACGAGCGTGCCAGAGCTGGTGGGCGACGCGGAGCGGTTACGGGGCAACGGGTATCTGCTGACGGGAAGGTCAGCGGCGACGGTGCTCGGCTTCGCCTCGGCCGGCCCGATCATCGGCGAGTTCGGGTTCCTTCCCGCCTTCGCGGTCAACGCCGGAAGCTTTCTCGTCTCCGCGGTCGTCCTGGCCTGTCTGCCGCTGTCGTTCCGCAATGCCGTTGCCGGGTCGACGGCGCGGAAGTCCGTTCGCGAACGGGCCGGGCTGGGCGCCGTCCGGATGCTGCTCGCCGGGTCGCCTGTCCTCGCGGGCATGGTGGCGTTACGCGGTGTGGACGCCTGGGGATCCGCGTCGCACAACGTAGCCCTGCCGGTCTTCGCGAATGTCGTGAACCCGGGCAACCCGGCGGCGCTGCTCAGCCAGTTCTGGGCCGCCTGGGCCTTCGGCACGCTGCTGACGCACCAGATGGTCTCGTTGTGGCTGAAGCGTACCGGCCGGTCACTGGATGAGCGGACGTTCGCCGTGGCTGCCTGTGTGATGTCACTGGCGTTCGTGGCGGCGTTCACTGGACCGCCTGTGCCGCTACTGATCCTGGTGGCGCTGGTCGCCGGGTTCGCGGACGGGTGCACCGAACTGGCGTACTCCACCCGCCTGCAGGCCGCGCCCGCGCAGGTACGTGGGCATCTGTTCGGGATCTCCGCGACGGCTGAGACGCTCGGCTTCGCAGTCGGCATGCTGGCCAGCGGGCTCGTGCTGGAGCGGGCCTCCCCGATGCCGGTGGTCGCCCTGTTCCATGGCACGGTAGTCGTCACCGCCGGCGCGTTCCTGTTGCTGACCCTCACCAGGTGGCGAACCGTCGATCGGGGCGCCCCGCCGGCGGCTGACCGTACCGCGGATGATCAGAAACCGGACCTGGATGTCCTCGCGAGTTCGTCCCGTGGCCCGCACGACGACCGCACGTGAGCGGGACCCTAGCCGACACCTACGGCCGGCCGGAATGGTTCGACGTGCGGAAGTCGATCAGTGGAAGCGGAACGGCCGCCCGATCGGCGATCGTGCGGCCGTTCCGGCGTCCGGTGCCCCCGCTTGTGCGACCACGGGAGTGGTCTACGACGTGCCCATGACGGCGTGTTGTGGGTGGCGGCCCCACCGGGCGTGGTCGCTCGCCGCGCGTCGCCTACCACTCGACTTCGGCAAGGCGCCGCTTGCCGCCCGCCACCGCCCGCTCATCGCCTCGATGGCATCCATGCCCTTCAGTCGCCGGGAGTGCCGGCCTAGCGTGCCGTAACCGGTGCCTTCGGGCGCAACAGCCGCAGAGGAGCCAAGATGGCGCAACCATCGATCAGCCGCAGGCGGCTTTTCCATCTGGCCGGGGTCGGGGGCGCGACGCTGGTCGCACCCGCCGTGCTCAACCAGCCAGCCCATGGTCAAGCTGCCCCACCATCCGTCACGCAGACTCGAACAGCCGCCAGCCATTCGAAACTCACCACGATTGATGCAACTCCCACCATTGAGAACGGAATCGCCTGGTACGACGTCGCCCAATGGGGCGTGGAGGGCAAGGGCTGGCAGGACACGGAGCGCTTCTATGACCGCCTTCCCGCCAGGGCGAGATCAACGGTCCGATCGGCGGTGTGGGATCTGAGCCGTGACTCCGCCGGGATGTTGACCCGATTCGAGACCGACTCGACTGTTTTCCACGCCCGTTACCGCTTGGACTCGTCAGCACTGGACATGTTCCACATGCCCGCGACCGGGATGAGCGGCTTGGACGTCTACGGGCGAACCAGCTCGGGTGTCGACCGCTGGCTCGCTGGGACGAAACCGGCGACGCAGCTTGTGGAGCAGCGTCTCGTGAGCGGGGTCGACCCTGGTCGCCGGCTCTACACTGCCTACCTTCCGCTCTACAACGGCGTCGAGTTTCTCCAGATCGGCGTGGATCCGGGTGCCTCCTTCCAAGGAGTGCGACCGCGCACCGAACGGCCCGTGGTCTTCTACGGAACCTCCATCATGCAGGGCGGGGTTTCGTCGCGCCCCGGCATGTCGATCACCGCGATCCTCGGCCGGCGCCTCGACTGCCCGACGATCAATCTCGGCTTTTCCGGCAACGGCACGATGGATCTGCCAGTCGGCGAACTGCTGACTGAAATCGACGCGTCGGTCTATGTGATCGACTGTCTTCCCAACATGACTCCGGCCATGGTTGCAGAGCGTACCGAGCCGCTCGTTCGCCTGCTCCGCGACGCACGACCTGACACCCCGATCCTGCTCGTCGAGGATCGGACCTACGCGAATGCCACCTTCGTCGAGTCGTCCCGGCAGCGGCACGCCGGCAGCCGCGCCGCCCTGCGC
This sequence comes from Micromonospora sp. NPDC048040, assembly GCF_055587185.1. NCBI lineage: Bacteria > Bacillati > Actinomycetota > Actinomycetes > Micromonosporales > Micromonosporaceae > Micromonospora > Micromonospora sp. NPDC048040. The sequence goes on from NZ_JBVJGT010000028.1 coordinate 49,342, forward strand.
GCCGCGTACATGAACCTGCGCACCTCCGGCGTCAAGCATCTGTTCCGTCTCGAAGGCGACAACCTGGTTGGCGACGACGGGGAGGGCGAGGTGGACGGATCGCACCCCAGCGACCTCGGGATGGTCCGTTACTGCGATGCCTACGAGCGGGTCCTGCGGCCCATCCTGGCCGTGGCGCGGTGACGCCCACCGTGGCCGAGGACGGCGATGGCCGTTCGGTCGCGCCCGGCGCCGTCGTGGTCATCGACCTGCGGACCGGTCGCGCGTCGGCGGGTAGCGCAGCGATTCGGGCCGGTTGTGCCGGGTTGTCGCCCCCGGTCGGCGCCCTGCCGCCCGACGGCGCGGACAGATCCTTGACGGCCCCCAGCACCGTGATTAGGGTCCGGGCCGTAATGACATAGACGAACGGAGCCCACCATGCCCCTCAGCCGTCGTTCGCTCCTCGCGAGTAGCGCCCTCACCGGCGCCGCACTGGCAGTTGGCCACGGGGCGGTGGCCGGCCCGGCCATGGCCCAGGGCGACCAGGAGCTCACGCCGACGAGTTTCGGTCCTGCCTCTTTGACCGCTGCCGTCCGGGGGGCCGCCGTCATCGGCGACAGCGTCTTCATCACCTCCCGGTTCAACACGCCCGAGGGGAAGATGCGGCTGGGCGAGTTCGACGTCAACACCGGCGAGATGCGCAGCATCGACGACCTCACCATCCCGAGCAACGGCGGGCAGAAGCTCGCCGCCGACGGCCGGTACGTCTACATCGGCCCCGCCGGCAGCGCGTACGTCTACCGGTTCGACCCGCAGACCAAGGAGCTGGTGGCCTGGGCGCACGCCGGAGGAAGCACCACCTGGTACTACGACATGGTCGTGCACGGCGAGCACCTCTACATCGGCACGTACCCGGACTGCACCGTCAAGCGGATCCGCCTGGCCGACGCGACCGTCGAGACGTACGGCCGCATCTCCACCTCGCAGTACGCGGCGGCCGTGGCGGTCGACGACGAGTACGTCTACGGCGGGTCGGCCGCGCCCGGCACGCTGCTGGCCTGGCCGAAGGCCGGCGGCGCGCCCACCAACCTGACCCCGCACCTCAGCTCCTCCCCGGTCGGCATCCTCGACATGACGGTCTCCGACGGCGTCGTCTACGTGGCCAGCGGCCGGCAGCTGATCTCCTTCCACCGCGACGGCTCCAACCGGGTCTCGCGGGACATCCCCGCCGAGGACCGCTACGTCGACCAGGTCACCGTCGGCAGCGACGGCAAGGTGTACGCGCTGACCCGGCTCACCGCCAACCTGTACGAGGTCACCGCCGACGGCCTGGTGAAGGTCGGCCAGCCCCTCGCCGACGTGGAGAACGCGCTCCTCGCCCCGCTGCCCGGCGGCGCCCTGCTCGGCGTCAGCGGGCTGGGGCACGTGTGGAAGACGACGCCGGGCGGCACGGCCAGCGTGTGGCAGACCGCCACCCGGGGCTTCGGCTACCCGGAGACCATCCAGTCGATGATGCGGCACACCCGGGGCACGATCTGGGTCGGCGGCCACTACGCGATGACGGTGCACCGCACCGAGGCCGGCACCAACGACCGGTTCGACATCAACGGCGAGGTCAAGGCGATGGCCGAGGGCCAGGCCGGCGTGGTCTACGCGGGCCTGTACCCGAGCACCCAGATCGTGGCGGTCGACCCGGACAACTACCAGATCAAGGTGCTGGGCCTGCTCGGCAACGAACAGCTGCGTACCAAGCGCATCTTCGTGGACCGGCCGCGCAACCAGCTCGTCGTGGCGTCCAGCCCGCAGACCACCAAGCACACCGGCGCGCTGACCTTCGTCGACCTGGCCACCAACACCTTCGACTCGCACCGCGAGTTCCTGCCCGAGCAGAGCGTCATGGACGTGGTGGTGCAGGGCACCACCGCCTACATCGCCGGCGACACCTACGGCGAGGGCACCACCGGCCCGATCCGCAAGGTCGCGCAGGTGGCGGCCGTGGACATCGTCACCCGTACGCTGCTGTGGCGCGAGGAGATCAAGCCGGACTGGCAGTCGTACGAGAGCCTGCACGTGGTGGGCAACCTGCTCTATGCCATGGGCCGGCGACCGCGCGGCGCCTGGTTCGCCTACGACCTGCACACCCGCACCATCGTGATGGAGGGCGACCTCGGCGGGTACGGGCAGTTCAACGGGGTCGACGGCCGGGTGTTCTCCTGGGTGCACTGGACCCTCGACATCTGCGAGCTGCCGACCGTCCCGGGCGGCGCGGTGACCACGCTGTACGACAACGTGCCGCGCGGCTGGTACAACAACCCCTCGTTCCACTTCACCCCGGACGGCAAGGCGACCTGGGGCATGCACGGCATGGACCTGGCCCGCTTCCCGCTGCCCAAGAAGTAGTCCGAACCGGGCAGGTAGGCCGGCCCGCCGACCGGACGCGACCCGGTAGGCGGTGTGGTGGATTGGCCCGCCGGATCGCGGAGGGCCAATCCACCAGAGGTTGCAATCTGGACGGAGACCTGTTGCGGCACGAACGCCAGAACATCGACCCGGCGCTACCGCACGTACCGGACGGCGTCCGGCACACCGACGCCCGCCAACGCGCCGCCGTTCGGTTCGCGCACGACTTCCCCTTCGACCCGAGCTACGGTCACCGCCTCGACCAGTTGCTCCGCATCCCGGCGCCAGCCGCACCCGCCGACTTCGACGAGTTCTGGCGCTCCCGATACGACACCGCGCGGCGGGTCGCGACGGAGCCCACCATCGGTCCCCTGGAAGAGGAACGCGACGGCGTACGAATCTTCGGAGTGACCTACTCTTCCGTGGGCGGCGTCCGCATCGGTGGTTGGCTCGTGCTGCCTGCCGAGTCGGCGGGGCCGACCGCCAGCGGCGTCGAGCACGGGTTCGTCATCGGCCACGGGTACGGCGGCCGTCAGGAGCCGGGCCCCTCGGTGCCACTGCCGTTGCCCCGATCGGCGGCGATCCTTCCCTGCGTACGCGGCATGGGCGCGCGCAGCCTGCTGCCGGGCGTACCCGACCACGCCGACGGGCACGTGCTGCACGGCATCGACTCGCGTGACCGGTACGTCATCGGGGACTGCGTCGCCGACCTGTGGTGCGCCGCGTCGGCGCTGTTGCACCTGGTGCCGAGCCTCGACCTGCCCGCTGGCCCGCGCCTCGGCTATCTCGGCGAGAGCTTCGGCGGCGGCCTCGGCGCCCTGGCCCTCCCCTGGGACGACCGCTTCGCCGCAGCCCGCTTGACCGTGCCCACCTTCGGCAACCACCCGCTGCGGCTCACCCTCCCCTGTGTGGGCAGCGGTGAGTCTGTCCGCGCCTACCACCGTGAACACCCCGACGTGACGCAGGTCCTGCGATACTTCGACGCCGCCACGGCCGCGACGAGGCTGCGCATCCCGACCCTGGTCGCGCCCGCCCTCTTCGACCCCGCCGTGCCGCCGCCGGGCCAGTTCGCCGTGCACAACGGCCTGGCCGGGCCGCGCGAGCTGCACGTGCTGACCGCTGGGCACTTCCCGCACGCCGACAGCCAGACCGAGTACGAGGAACTCGTCGCGGCGAGCCAGCGCTTCTTCGGACAGCACCTCGACGACGGCTGCGGCGACCAGGGCGGCCCGGCCGCCGAAGGCGCCGACGAACCACAGGTCTGACGGCCGGCACCGGCGCAGAACAGGATCCCGTCGCTACGCCGAACCGTCGCCGATGGGCTGACGACGGCGTACGGCGACCAGTCGACGCTCGCGGCCGTCGGCCGACCATCGGCATGAATTGCGTCATTGCCGGCGTACGTTGGACGATCCTGGCGGGAGCCTGTTGCCGGGACCCTCAACTCCGCGCCGACGACGACCCGGCGATGGAAGCCAGTTGGGCCCGCGAGGTGATACCCAGCTTGGGAAACGCCTTGTAGAGGTGGTAGCCGACGGTCCGCGGGCTGAGGAAGAGCCGGGCGGCGATGTCACGGTTGGAAGCGCCGGTGGCTGCCAGCCGCACGACCTGGCGTTCCTGGGGAGTCAGCACGCTGAGCGGATCGTCGGCCTTGCGGGGCGCCGCCGGCACGTCCCCCGTCGCGCGCAGCTCCGCGCGAGCCCGCTCGGCCCACAGCCGCGCACCGAGCCGGTCGAAGGTGTCCAGCGCGTCGCGCAGTTGCGTACGGGCATCCGCCCGCCGCCGTGCCCGCCGCAGCCACTCGCCGTAGGCGAGCTGCGTCCTCGCCTGCTGGTACGGCTGAACGTCCTGCTGGTGAAGCCGCACGGCGTGCGCGAAGTGTGCCTCGTTCTCCTCGACGAGGGCCCGGCACCGCAGGGCGATCGCGTCCGACGACGGCTGGCGGACGTGCCGGGCCCAGGCCAGACACCGGGCGAGCGGCTCCTTCGCCCGCTCGGCCTCGCCGCTGCGGACGGCTGCCTCCACCTGATCCGCGGCGCTGAGGAGAGCGATCCCTGCCGAGGGGATGGCCGCCAACTGCCGGAGGGCGGCGGCCGGACGACCCAGGCCGAGTTCCAGCATGCCGAGTGCCCAGCGTCCGATGTCCGCCGCGAGGACCAGTCCCTGCTCGCCGGCTCCCGCTATGCCCTCCTCGGCCTTCGCGCGGCACTCGTCGACGTTCCCCTGCTGCGCGAGCACCCAGGCGAGCGAACACGTGAGGTGGCTGACCCGAGGCTCGTGGCCCAGATCCGCCGCCAGCCGCAGGCCCGCGTTGAGGGACGTCATGGCCTCGCCGTACCGGCCGAGCCACCCCTGCGCGAGTCCGTGGTCGTTGAGCGCGAAGGCGAGCCAGCCGATCATCCCGTTCTGCTGGCAGTCCGCCACGACGCGGCCGGTGATCTCCTCGCAGACGGCGGTGCGGCCCAGCGGAAGGCAGACAGCGGCGGTGAAGGTCAGTCCCGGCACCCCCAGCCCCGCACCCGGGTGTGCGTCGACGGCCTCGCCCATGAGCGTGATCCCGCCACCGATGTCACCGCCCAACAGGCGGCTGAGCCCGAGCGCCGCACCGACCAGCGGTGACCCGATCTCGGGAAGCGCGCGGAGACTCGCCGCGGCCTCCTCCGCCAGTCGGGTGTCACCGGCGAACCAGGCGCAGCGGATGGCCTCCACCAGCAACCAGGTGGCCCGCTCGGTGGAGCGGGCGGCCACGCGGGGGACGTTGTCCAGGAGGATCCGGCCCGCCGCGAGCGGTGTGCCCAACTCGAACTCCCGATGCGCGCGTACCTGGACCAGCGCGGCGATCATGTCCGGGTCGTCCACCTCAGGCGTCGCCCGGTCGGCGAGCGCGGCAGCGCGACCCGTCAGACCCGCGTCACTGGCGGCCAGCGCGGCGGCGGCCAGCCGTTCGGATCGTCGCACCGGGTCGGCGGTGAGTTCGGCGGCCCGCTCGTAGGCGGTCGCGATCGCGGCGTGGCCGCCCCGCGTACGTGCCCGTTCCGCCGTATTCTCCAGCTCCCGGGCGACGTCCTCGTCAGGGCCGAGCGTGGCGGCGGCCAGGTGCCACGTCCGCCGGTCGGCCGCGTCGACGGCGGCCGAGCGGGTGAGGGCGTCGGCGAGGGCTCGATGTACGGCGAGGCGCCGGGTCACCGGCGCGCTCTGGTAGGCGGCGGCCCTGATCAGGGGATGGCGGAATCCCACGGTCGCGCCCCTGATCTCGATCAGCCGGCTCCGCTCGGCCTCCTCGAGGCCGTGGAGGGAGGCGCCCGCACCCACCAGGGTGTCGAGCTCTCCCGAGCCGTCCGCCGCCGCGATCAGCAGCGCGGTCCGGGCAGGCTCGGCGAGCGCGGCTATCCGTGCGTGGAAGGCTTCCTGGACCCGGTCGACGACCGGCATCGCGCCCACCGGCGGCAGTCGTCCCGCCCGCTGTTCGGCGGTGAGCGCGGCGGGCAGTTCGACGAGCGCCAGGGGGTTGCCGCCGGACTCCTCGATGAGGCGCTCCCGCACCTGCGGTGGAAGGTCGGGGGGAAGCAGGGCGGCAGCGGCCGCGTCGTCCAGCCCGCCCAGCCGGAGTTCGGGCAGCCCCGCGGCCGGAAATCCCGCGCGCGCGGCGAAGATCATGACGACGCCTTCGGCCTCGAGGCGGCGGGCGGCGAACAGCAGCGCGTCGGCGGAGGCCTGGTCGAACCACTGTGCGTCGTCGACGAGGCAGAGCAGCGCGCCGTCGCCGGCGAGGTCGGCGAGGAGGCTCAGCGTGGCCAACCCGACCAGGAACCGGTTCTCCGGGGCGGGGTCACCCAACCCGAGGGCACCGCGGAGCGCGGCGGCCTGTGCGTCAGGCAGTGCGGGGATCCGGTCGAGCCCGGCACGCAGGAGCAGGTGGAGTGCGGCGAAGGGCAACGTGGCCTCGGACTGGACACCGACGCCGCGTAGCACCCGCATGCCCTCCGCCCGTTCGGCGGCATGGTCCAGGAGCGCCGACTTGCCGATTCCCGCCGGGCCGCGGATGACCAGCACCCCGCTCCTGCCGGTTTTGGCCTCCGCCAGCAGCCGTTCGATGTCCGCCTGTTCCCCGGCTCGTCCGTGCAGCACGGTCAGGAACCTACCGTCACGATGACTGATTCGGCTCGGGGTGGATCTCCGTAGCGTCGTGCTCGCACGCACGTCACGACTACGAACGGACCTCCGACATGACCACCGTCACCAGTCCCGCCCAGACCGTCGCCGACACAAAACTGCTCCGTTTCGCCCTCAAGCAGGACGCGATCGGCTCCGGCGGCAACGGGGTCGTGTACGTCGCCGCCGCCGTGATCTTCGGGGAGATGTTCGGCCTTCCCGCCGGCTTCCTCTACCCGGCCGGGGCGTTCCTGGTGGCCTACGCGGCCGCCCTGTTGTTTCTCGCCTCCCGGCCCGTGGTGAGCAGGGCCGCTGTGGGTGTGGTGATGGGTGCCAACGTCGCCTGGGTGGCGGCGAGCGTGATGGTGCTCGTCGCCGGTTGGTTCCCGCTGACCGGCCTGGGTACCGCGCTGGTGATCGTGCAGGCGGTCGTGGTCGCCGGCTACACCGCCCTGCAGTTCGCCGGTCTTCGCAGGGCCGTCTGAGCGACCATCCGGATCGCCCCGGGCCGCGACCGAGACCGCGGGAATCGGTCCTGCGCAGGGTGGCCACCCCGCCGGGCGGCCACCCTGTCGGCGTCGGAGGGGACTCGACTTTCGTGACGTGCGGGGGCCAGGACGCTGCCGCACGTCGGAGTTCACGCCGACTCCGGTGGCGGCCCGGTGTAGCCGCTGCTCCACCGGAACCGGTTGCTCGGCTGCGCGTACTCCTCGACGATGTGCGCGATCCAGCCCGCCGTCCGGGCGACCGCGAAGATCACCTCCGCCGCGCCCGGGCCCATGCCGGTCGCGTGCGCCAACGCGGCGACGGCGAGGTCGACGTTGGGCAGGGCGCCCCGCCGCGCCGCCGTGGCGATCAGGTCGTCGACGGCCCGCCGCAGTTCGCCCCCGGTCGGCAGCTCCGCGACGAGATCGAGCAGGGCGGCTCCGCGCGGGTCGCCGTCCGGGTACAGCGAGTGCCCGAACCCGGGCAGCGCGCCGGTCCGCAGCCACTCGGCGATCGCCGCCGGCGCCCCGTCCCGCAGCGCCACCTCGATCATCCGGTGGACGCTCCTGCCGACGGCCCCGTGCATCGGCCCGTCCAGCGCGCCGAGCCCCGCCAGCACCGCCGCGTAGGGGTTCGCCCGGGTCGATGCCGCCACGCGTACGGCGATGGTCGACGCGGCCAGGTCGTGGTCGGCGAGCAGGACGAGGGCGGCGTTCAGCGCCCGGAGCCCCGCGGTGGACGCCGGCGTGCCCGTCAGCCGCGGCCACAGGCGGGTCGCGAGGGCGTCGTCGGCGGGCGCCTCGCCCGCGAGGGGCAGCGCGTCGACCATGCTGGACAGCAGCGCGGGCGCGAGCGCCGTCACGGTGGCGGGCGCCAGGTCGAAGCGCAGCGGGTCCATCGCGGCCGCCACGGCGACGATCACCGGCAGCCGGTCGAAGAGCCGGGCCTGGGCCGGCAGGTGACTGCTCGCCCGCCGCGCCGTCTCGACGGTCTCGGCGGACGTCGCGAAGGGCTCCCGGCGCCGCTCGCCGGTCCAGAGCCACCGGGCGATCTCCTCGAACGGCGTCACGGGCGCGAGCTTCGCGGCATCCAGTCCCCGGTAGTGCAGCCGCCCGTACGCGATCAACGTGGTGGCGGTCCGCATCGCCGGCGCGGCATCGCGTTCCGGCCGGGTCGCCTGGGTGCGGGCGGCCAGCCGCTCGACGTCGGCCAGCCGGAAGCGGCTGGTGCGCTCGCCGGGAACCCTGACCCTGGCGAGCAGCCCCCGGCTGACGTACGCGTAGATCGTCTCCGGCTTGATGCGCAGGCGATGGGCCACCTCGGCGGTCGTCAGCAGTTGCTCCTCGGCCATGTGGCCATGGTCTCACGTTGACTGGATCAATGTTGACTGGCTCCGGCCGCCGGCATGACGCTGCCCGCATGGCTGACACCATCACCGCTCCCCGCGGGCTCGCCGGCGTCGTGGTCACCGACACCACCGTCGGCCACGTCCGCGGCACCGAGGGCATCTACCACTACCGGCAGTACTCCGCCATCGACCTCGCCGAGCGCCGGACGCTGGAGGACGTCTGGGCGCTGCTCATCGACGGCTCCCTGCCCGTCGAGACCAAGGCGCTGCACGAGGAGATCGTGCCGTTGCGCCACATCCCGCCCGCGGTCGCCGCCGCGCTGCCCGACATCGCCGCGGCGTCGACGTCGCCGGACCCGATGGGCGGCCTGCGCGCCGCGCTGGCCGTCGCCGGCCTCGCCGCCGGAGCCCGCCCGTTGTACGACACGTCGCCCGCCGAACGGCGGGCGCAGGCCATGGCACTCTGCGCGCTGACGCCCAGCCTGCTGGCGGCGTTGTACCGCCTGCGAGCGGGTCTGGAGCCGATCGGGTCGCGCGACGACCTGTCCCACGCGGCGAACTACCTGTACATGATCACCGGCGAGGAGCCGTCCGAACGTCACGCCCGGGCGATCGAGCGCTACCTGATCGCCACCGTCGACCACGGCTTCAACGCGTCGACCTTCACCGCCCGCGTCATCGCCTCCACCGGCGCCGACCTCTACGCCTGCGTCGGCGGCGCCCTCGGCGCGCTCTCCGGCCCCCTGCACGGCGGTGCCCCCAGCCGGGCCCTGGACACCCTCGACGCCATCGGCACGATCGACCGAGCCGACCCGTGGCTGCGCGAACGCATCCTCGGTGGCGAGCGGATCATGGGCTTCGGGCACCCGATCTACCGCACGGAGGACCCGCGGTCCCGCATGCTCAAGGGGATCGCCCAGGACCTCGGCGGGCCGCTGGTGGACTTCGCCGTGGCCGTCGAGGAGCGGGTCCTGTCGTTGCTGGCGGAGCTGAAGCCCGGCCGGGAACTGCACACCAACGTGGAGTACTACGCCGGCGTCGTCATGCACCTGTGCGGGCTGCCCCGGGAGATGTTCACGCCCACCTTCGCCACCAGCCGCGTCATCGGGTGGTGCGCGAACGTGCTGGAGCAGGCCGAGGACTCGAAGATCATCCGGCCGGACTCGCGCTACGTGGGCCCTCCCCCGCCGCAACCGGTGCCATGAGAGGCCGGTAGGTCAGGGGCGGGGTCGCCGGCAGGTCGGCCCCGCCACCCCGGTGGACTCACCGGGCGCCGGAGCCGATGTCGACCACTCGCGCCCAAGTGGGCGGCGAGTCGGGCACGTAGTCGGGGTCGTCCTCGTGCCACGACCGGGCCGGCCCATGCCGGGGAAACAGTCCCACCACCGTCCGACACGGTGGTCGCCTCGCCGGCCAGGGCGTCTGCCCGTCGGTCAGGACCACGACGACGTCCGGTCGGGGCCGGGCGCGCAGCGCCCGGGCGAAGCCCGTACGCAGATCCGTCCCTCCGCCGCCCAGCAGCGGAATGTCCTCGGCGCGGCACAGCGGATGCACGACCTGGGCCGCGGCGTCGCACGGAAGCACGCTGACCAGGTCGCGCCGGCCGCCCACGGCGTGGGAGATCGCGGTGACCTCAAGCAGGGCGCTGCCCAGTTCGGCGTCGCTCACCGACCCGGACGTGTCGATGACCACGCACACCCGAGGGGGCCTGCGTCGCAGGCTCGGCAGGATCGCGCCGGGCACCCCGGCGGAGCGCCGCGACGGCCGGCCGTAGGTGTAGTCCTCGCCGGCACCGGCGGCGGAGGCGGCCGAGCGGACCGCCGCCCCCAGCAGTTCCCGCCACGGTTGCGGCGGGTGCAGCGCCTTCTCCGCCCACCTCCGCCAGCCCTGCGGGACGTCCCCGGGCCGGCCCATGATGCCCTGCGCCACCCGGAACCGCACCAGGTCCCGTTCCTGCGTGCTGAGGCCGTGCGCGCCGTCCGGCCCCAGGTCCCACTCCCGATCCAGCCCGTCGGCGCCGCTGCCGCAGTCCAGCCAGACCAGCCCCTGCGTACGCGGCCCGAGCCCGAACTGCCGCAGGTAGTCCTCCATCAGCTCCCCCTCGGGCAGCCCCAACAACCCCGGCTCGACGGCGCCTTCGGGTCGGGCCAACCCCTCACCGAACACGTCGTCGTTGATCTCGAAATCCGCGGCGATGTTCATCCGCAGCCGCTCCCCCGGCCCGACCAGCCCCCGTTCCCGCGCCACCCGGTCACCGCGCCCGTGGTGGTCACGCAGCAGGTGCGAGACCTCGTGCACCCACACCCCGGCGAGTTCCTCCACCGGGGTACGGTCCACGAAGACGGGCGAGACGTAGCACCGCCAGTGCGGGTCCACCGCCATCGTCGGCACCCGCCGCGACTCCACCACGTGCAGGGCGAACAACGCCGTCGCCAAATAGGGCCGGACCCGGGCGGCGTGCAGCCGCGCGGCGAAGAGCTTTCCGAGGTCCAGCGTGCGCTCGGGGGTCATCGGCTGCTCCCCGCCGCCGCCACGACCCGGGCCGCCGCCTGGTCTGCGCGCCGGGACACCGACACCACCCCGGCGAGCCGCTCGACCAACGCCGGGACGTCCCAATCCTCCTGGCGCAGGGCGGCGAGTGTGGTGGCGGGAACCACCACCAGGTCCGGGGCTCCGGTTTCCAGCGCCCGCACCAACAGCGCCCACGCCGCGTCCCAGCGAGCCTTCTCCGGACGCCGGCGGACCGCCTCCACCACGCCGTCCAGCACGGCCTGGCGGAGGTCTCCCCGCTCGGGCAGGACGGCGGCCGCCGGGTCGGCCAGCAGCGCCTCGGGGGCCGGCAGGTCCATCCGATCCATGCTGGCCAGTAGCTCCAGCCCCGGGCCGTCCCCGACGGTGCCTCTGACCAGCAACGACAGCACGTCCCGCGAGACGCCCGCCGCGGTGGCGAAGGCGACCAGGCGCAGGGTCATGTCCCAGCTGCGGGGCGACGGCCAGGGACCACCCCGGCGGCCTTCGTTGCTCGGCAGCCGATGCACCAGCCCCGGGCGGGCGGTCAGGAACCCGCACACGGCGCGGCGGGCGAAGGTGACGGCCTCCGACAACAGCGCCGGGTCGAGCCGGGGCAGCGCCGCTCGGGGCCAGATCCCACCGAGGCCGCGTACGACGACGTCGTTGTCGTGGGCCCACTGGAGGTGGACGAACCGGTTGGCCAGGGGCGCGCTCAGCTCCCAGCCGTCGGCCGCCGAGGAGCGCGGATTGGCGGCGGCCACGATCCGGACCCCGGGCGGCAGCCGCAGGGTGCCGATGCGCCGCTCGAGCACGAGGCGGAGCAGGGCCGCCTGGACGGCCGGCGGCGCGGTGGACAGCTCGTCCAGGAACAGCAGCCCCCGGCCGGCCCGCACCAGGCGCACGGCCCAGTCCGGCGGGGCCATCGGGACGCCCTGCGCCGCCGGGTCGTCGCCGACGATCGGCAGTCCCGAGAAGTCGGACGGTTCGTGGACGCTGGCGACAACGGTTGTCAGCGGCAGGTCCAGCGTCGCGGCGAGCTGCGTCAGGGCGGCGGTCTTGCCGATCCCCGGCTCGCCCCACAGCAGCACGGGCAGGTCCGCGGCCACGGCCAGCGTCAGGGCCTCCAGCTGGGTGTCGGGGCGGGGTTCGGTGGTGGTGGCGCCGAGCAGCGCGAGCAGTTCGGCGGCGACATCGAGCTGAGGAGCGTGGGTCGGCTCGACAGGGGCATCGGTGGACACGTACGAGGTCAATGCAGACATCTTCAATCACCTGTGGGAGTGGTGGCGGGTACGTGGAGGGCCGTCGGGTGGGACCGGCCCGGTGGTCAGCGGCGCGCCGCGTGGCGTGGGTGCGAGCGGTGGTCACGGGTACGGCGACAGTCCGCGCGGGCGGGGCCCGGTCCGGAACCGACGAGTCCTGCCCTGAACAGTCCGTACGTGACCCGCCGCAGGGCGGCCGTTTCCAGTTCGTCGCGCAGGTCGCCGCTGCGCAGCAGGGCGTCGGGCCCGAGCAGGGCCTCGACCACGGCGAGCGCACCGGCGGTGTCGCCGTGGTCCAGGCGTGCGCGGACGTCGGCGAGGCACTCCGGGGTGCGGTGCGCCTCGTCGATCGCGCGCAGGCAGGCGAGCGGGGTACCGGTCAGCGCGGCCAGCAGTTCCTCCCGGCGGATCTCGGCCGGGTCGTGGTCGAGCGGCACCAGCACCCCGTCGACCAGGCCGATCCGGTGCCGGGCTCCCCGACACTCCACGATGCGCGGCTGTCCCGGCTGGTCCGGAGCCGTCGGCGCTGTCGCCGCCGGACGGTCGGGCACCAGTGCCGACGCCACCAGCGGATGCAGCCGATCGACATCGATCAGCCCGGCGCGAAGCAGGTCCAGGTCGGGCAGCACCCATGTCGCCGCGTCGGGCAGCACCGGCAGCGTGGCATCCGAGCCCGTCGCCGACGGCGCGATCCGCGCCTCGGGCCACCGGCCTTCCCCGCCTGTGGTGACGTCGAGGACCAGCCGGTTCCGGGCACCCAGCCGCACAGCGACGCGGCCGCTGGTCCGCCCCTCGGCGCGGAGCAGGAGCGCCGCCTCGGCCGCCCACCGGTCCACCGCGCATCCGCGCCCCCGCAGCGCCGCCCCGAACGGTTCAAGGTCCACCGCAGGACGCCCGTCGCCGGGCAGCCGATCCGCGCCCGACCGGGCCCGCAGCTCGTCGGCTCTGCGCGCGTCCCAGAGGTGGCGGTGCAGGTCTAGGCGGAACCGGCGGTCGGGTCGGGGGTGCGGGTGAGGACAGGATCGGTCCCCGGAGCGGGATCCGTCCCACAGCGCCAGGCTGAGCCGCTGACCGGCATCTGCCCACGCGGGTGCGGTCCGGGCCACGAGGTGCACGGTGCGGTCGCCGTCGTGGTCCGCCGGGTCGTACCGGGCCCAGCGCGACGGTCAGGCCAGGACGCAGCAGCCCGTCGGGAGCGATCCGCGGCAGGTGCCAGCGCAGCAGGTCGGGAGCCAGATGGCGCAGGTCGGCCCGGACCCGGGCCGCGAGTTCCCGGCCATGGGTACGAGCAACGGAACGTAGACCGAAGTCGACGTCGACGCTGGCGGCGGCGCACGCCCCGGCCCAGTCCCCGACATGGCGACGAGCAGTCGCAGAATCGATCATGGAGGGCGGCACGGCGAACTCGCGCACGCGCAGCCAGAAGGAAAGGCGAGAATCCGCGTTCGCGGCCCGGGAGTGCATCAGCACTCACCTTGCGCGGACGGGACCCCCAATCTACCGAGAGAGGTCATCATCGCGAGGGAGCATACAACGTCGTCAGTGGCATGGCGGCGCGGCACGTCGGTCGGTTTCGCATTGCGTCCACTCCGCCATGCTGGTGCGGAGGAAACCTCCACCGGTCAGCAGACCTCGGGAGACATGAGTGCCTCCGCAGGCTTGATCGTGATCGCCACGTTTCCACACCGGGACTCGGCGAGGACGAACATCAGCCCGTCCCGGTGGGCCGTCAGCCAGGAGTCGTCGTGAGTGACGACCCAGCCGACGCCGGTTAGCTCGGCACGGTAGTGCGCCGCCGCGTCGTCGAACGACACGTTCAGCAGAGTCGTGCCGCACCCGTGCATTCCGGTGCTCTCGGCGCCCGAGAAGCGCCAGGGATGCGCGATGCCGGCGAAGGCCGCCTGCACCGCGTGGACCACCGGCTCCGCCGGCGAGCCGGCGGTCTGCGCGCCGTCACAGGATGGCAGCCGTGGCAGTTGGTCGTACCGGGCCACGGCACCTCGTGCCCCGGCAACCAGCACACCGCCAACGGTTAGGAGAGCCGCGGCCACCGCCAGAACCCGTAGGAGCGCGGAGCGCCGGGCCAGCCCGAAGGCGGCTGCGGCCAGGGCGCCGGTCAGCAGCAGCGGCACGACGGCGAACTCGAGACCGTCCACCGCTCCCCTGGTCCAGGACCCGCTCCTGGTGCCGTACTCGCTCACGAACCCGAGGGTGGACAGCGCCGCAGTGGCCCCGACCACGGCGGAGATCCCCAGGAGAGCCACGGCGCCCAGCCGGGCTCTGTCGGTCGTCATGGACACACCCTCGGGCAGCCGGCGGTTCCTGTCCATCAGCGGTCCGGACCATCCCGGCGTTCTCTTTTCCGCTGCCACAGCAACCGTCGAGCCTCTCTGGTGTCCAGCAGTCGCAGGCCCCGTTCCGCCCAGGAGCTGATGGACTCGTCGTCGCTCAGCAGTTCCGTAGCCAGCAGGTCGAACGCCCGGGTTGAACGCGCGTCCCCGATCAGTTCCAACAGCCAACACCGCACGCCGTGGTCGGTCTCGCGGTCGAACGCGTCGATGAGTTCGTCGACGTGTTGGCCCGCCATGTCCCGCACCAGCGCGAACCCGTCCTCCGCCGCCTGCGGGTCACGGCTTCTCATCAGGTGCATGGCGCGGCCGAGGTTCCCGCTCGCCATCCGTATCTTTCGGGCACGCTCGCGCTCGTAGTCACCGCCCACCGGGACATCTAACCGCACGGTGGGCTGGGAGCCGTCCACATCGCTCGCGGTCCGTGATCTGCTCGCGGTGGCGTACGCGACCAGGACCCGAGGCCGGGCGGAGTCGGCCCGGCCTCCGTGTGCCGTCGGGGGTGGCGCTAAGGACGGTCGGCGTCGTCGCAGGGCGCGCCGACCGCCAGACGTACCTCGGCCTGTCGCCCACCTGAACGGACGAGCAGCGGAACGCAGGCCGCCCGCGCGACCCAGGTCCCGCCGGCGAAGGCCAGCCACTGACCCTTGCCGGCGGCAGGCGCGCAGGCGCTCACGTGCGCGGTCGTGGCGGGCGCCGCTGAGGGACCCCAAGCGATGCGGGCCCGGTCCTCCCAGCCGGGTGCGACCAGGAGGTCGACTTCTGTGCCTGCCCGCACCACCAATCCCCACTTGGCGAACCACCGTGCGGCGGGGTCTGCCTCCCCCGATTCCGCCACCTGGAGCACTCTCCCGGTCGGCACCGCCGCATCCCCCAGGACGATCCGGTACCCGTCGGGTGGCTGAGGCGAGACGGCGATGGAATCCGCACACGTCACCTGACCCGAGTCTGTGGACGTCGCGGGCGGCGCACCGGCGCCGGTGCTGGCCGAGGTGGCAGACGCCGATGCGGGCCGCGGACCGTCACGCTGACCCACGTCCCGGGCAGGCGTGCATGCCGTTGCGGACAGGACCACCGCGACGATGACGGACGCCTGAGCAAACCAACCCTTGCCCCACATGAGTCCATCCTGTCAGCCGGCGCGGGGGCGATGGGTACACGGATCTCGAACCCTCTTGGCGCGTGACTCGACTGCAGAAATCCTTTGCAGCTCCCCGCTGCTGGCCGGTAGCTTGCCCGCCGATGAGCAACGCGGACACGGTTTCCGGGGTCTTGGACCGCATCACTGCCCACTACGTCTTCCCCGAACGAGCCGCCGAGATGGCAACGGTCGTGCGGCGGCGTCTCGACGATGGCCGGTACGACGGGCTCCCGGGTCCGCAGTTGTGCACCACGCTCACCGACGATCTGCAATCGGTTTGCCCCGACCGTCACCTGCGTCTGATCTGGCACGAGCGGGCCCGGCCCGCCTGGGATCGGGCTGACGACGACGCCGGTGAGGTGGCAGCGCGACGGGAGCGGTACCGACTCAACGCCGAGGGCATCCACAGGGTCGAGCGCCTCGCGGGTAACGTCGGGCTGATCGAGATGCGCGGCGTGGGCGATCCGGCCTGGACCGCGTCGGCGTACGCGGCGGCGATGCAGCTCGTCGCGCACACGCATGCGCTGATCTTGGATATGCGCCGCAACAGTGGCGGGACGCCGGATTCGGTGGCCCTGTTCTGCAGTTACTTCCTGCCTGACAAGCCGGTGCACCTCAACGACATCTACGACGGCACGACCCGGCGCACTCGCCAGTTCTGGACGCTGCCTCACCTTCCCGCTCCGCGTTACCTCGACCGGCCGGTCCTTGTGCTGACCAGTGCGCAGACGTTCTCCGCCGGTGAGGAGATCTGCTACAACCTGCAGGCGCAGGGTCGGGCGACGCTGATCGGCGAGACCACTCGCGGCGGGGCGCACCCGTCGGACACCTACCAGGTGAGTCCGCATGTCGACGTTCGCGTGCCGTGCGCCCGCTCGATAAATCCCGTGACCGGCACGAATTGGGAAGGCACTGGCGTGAAGCCGGACCAGTCGTGCGATGCGGAACACGCGTGGGACATCGCGTACCGGGAGGCGCTTCGTCACGTGCTCGCCGCCACGGTTGACGCCGACAGCGAGCACCAGGTGGCGGTACGGGTCGAAGCTGAGCGTGCACTGGCCGAGCTGCAGCTTCCCTGAGCTTCCCGCTTGATTCTCTGGCGGCTCCCCCAAGCCAAGGCGCTTGAGCAACTTCGTCAAGTCGGCGCCGGGACAGGCGCTGCGCCGTACGCTGCCTGGGTGAGACGGGCACGATCCCTCGTCGCGCTGGCGACGACCCTGACCGTGGCGCTGACCGCATGCCGGGTCGGGTCCGCACCGCCGGCCGGTGAGCCGGCCCGCTCCGCCGCGGCGGCGACGGCGTCCCCGTCGCGGGCCGGGCCGGCCGAGGTCACGTTGGCCTTCGCGGGCGACGTGCACTTCGCCGGCCGTACGGCGGCTCTGCTGGACGATCCGGCGACCGCGTTCGGGTCGATCTCGTCGGCGCTGTCCGCCGCGGACCTGACGATGGTGAACCTGGAGACCGCGGTCACCACGCGCGGCACCCCGGAGCCGAAGCAGTTCCTCTTCCGGGCTCCGGCGAGCGCGTACGACGCGGTGAAGGCGGCCGGGGTCGACGTCGTGTCGATCGCGAACAACCACACGCTGGACTACGGACGGGTCGGACTGTCCGACACCGTGGACGCCGCGAGGGCCGCCGGGATGCCGACCGTCGGGGCGGGCGCCGACGCGGCGGCGGCGTACGCGCCGTGGACGACCCGGATCGGCGGAACGCGGATCGCCTTCCTCGCCTTCAGCCAGGTCGACGAACTGTGGTCGCAGTGGCGGGCCACCGACGACCGCGCCGGCATCGCGATGACGAGGGACCTGACCCGGGCGGTCGCCGCGGTACGCGCCGCGCGCCAGCAGGCCGACGTGGTCGTCGTGTACGTCCACTGGGGCACGGAGGGGGACAGCTGCCCACCCGCCGACGCGCGCGCGTTCGCGGGTGAGATGGCCCAGGCGGGCGCCTCCCTCGTCGTCGGCACCCACGCGCACCTGCTGCTCGGTGACGGCTGGATCGACCGGACCTTCGTCCAGTACGGGCTGGGCAACTTCCTGTGGTGGCGCGACGACGCGTACAGCAACGACACGGGGATCCTGCGGGTCACCCTGCGCGGCGCGGAGATCGTGAAGACGGAGCTGGTGCCGGCGCTGATCTCCCGCCGCACCGGCCAGCCCCAGCTCGCCGGAGGGGACGACGCGGCACGCGTCCTCCGGGAGTACGCGGACCTGCGCGGCTGCACCGAACTCGCCGCGACCCCCACCGGATAGCGCGCCGGCAGGGCGACACCAGCTCCTACTAGTCATATCTATCGATGTCTGGTAGAAAATTTTCAAGGTCGGCCTTTCCCATCGCATAGATTCCCCACGCGAACGGAGAGAGCCATGTCGTCCACCCGCTCCCCCCTGCGCCGCCGCCTGCTCACCCTGCTGGTCGCTGTCGCGGCCACGATCGGGGCCGCGCTCGGGCTGGCCAGTCCGGCCTTCGCCATCAGCCACTCCAGCGCCACGTCGCAGCTGAGCGCCGCCGGCATCTCCTGGACCTCCAGCGGCAACTGCAGCGACCGCTACGTCTCCACCTGCACCTCGTTCGACGGCGTCCGGCAGGCCACCATCGACGGGATCATCACCTTCAAACGCGCCAGCGGCTGCGCCGTCACGATCACCGCCGGCACCGAGGTCGGGCACACCAGCGGCACCTACAGCCACTGGAACGGCTACAAGCTGGACATCGCGCTGAGCACCTGCATCCAGAACTACATCTCGGCGCACTACACCTACGTCGGCTACATCTCCGGCTTCGGCTACCAGTACCGGGCGCCCTCCGGCAACCTCTACACCAAGGAGGGCAGCCACTGGGACATCCTCTTCTACACCTGCGGCTGCTGAGGCAGGACGCGGGCGGGGGGGGGGGGGGGGGGGGGGGGGGCCCACCCCCCCCCCCAAAAAAACCCCCCACCCCTCACCCACACACCCCAAAGAGCAAGCCCTGAAAAAAACCTGTGGGG
>NZ_JBVJGT010000028.1:67964-83299 GCF_055587185.1 Micromonospora sp. NPDC048040
GTGCCCCGCCACCCCACCCCCCCCCCCCCCCCCCCCCCCCCCCCCCCCCCCCCCCCCCCCCCCCCCCCCCCCCCCCCCCCCCCCCCCCCCCCCCCCCCCACCCCTGCCACCGAGGCAACCCGCGGTCGTGAGCCACCAACGGCCGACCGGGACCTCGATCGACGGCCGGTGCGACGGGTGCCGGCGTACCCGAATCGCCTGGTGGGTGGCTCCCACCAGGGACACGCGCGAGTGCCGAGCAGCACGCAGGGCAGGATGGGCGGGTGACTGCCCCCACTCGCCCGCCGTCGGCGGTGTTGGACGCGGTGCTCGAACGGTTGACCTACGTCAACGAGGAGACCGGCTACACCGTCGCCCGAGTCTCCACCGACCGCAGCGGCGACCTGCTCACCGTGGTCGGGGCGCTGCTGGGCGCCCAGCCCGGCGAGAGCCTGCGGCTGTCCGGCCGCTGGTCGTCGCACCCGCAGTACGGCCGGCAGTTCGAGGTCCACTCCTACACCACTGTCCTGCCGGCCACGATCCAGGGCATCCGGCGCTACCTCGGCTCCGGACTGGTCAAGGGCATCGGCCCGGTCTTCGCCGAGCGGATCGTCGCGCACTTCGGCCTCGACACCCTCCAGGTCATCGAGACCGAACCGAGCCGGCTGGTCGAGGTGCCCGGCCTGGGACCGAAGCGCACCGCCAAAATAACCGCGGCGTGGGAGGAGCAGAAGGCGATCAAGGAGGTGATGGTCTTCCTCCAGGGCGTCGGCGTGTCCACCTCGCTGGCCGTACGGATCTTCAAGCAGTACGGCGACGCCGCCATCACCGTGGTGAAGAACGAGCCGTACCGGCTGGCGGCCGACGTGTGGGGCATCGGGTTCAAGACCGCCGACACCATCGCCCAGGCCGTGGGAATCCCGCACGACAGCCCCCAGCGGGTCAAGGCCGGCCTCCAGTACACCCTCTCCGAGGCCACCGACAACGGGCACTGCTACCTGCCCGACGGTCAACTGGCCGTCGAGGCCACCAAGATCCTCAACGTGCCCGCCGACCTCGTCACCACCTGCCTCGACGAACTCGTCGGCGAGGAGGGGGTGGTCCGCGAGACCCTGCCCGGGCCGGACGGCGAGCCGACGGCGGCGGTGTACCTGGTGCCGTTGCACCGCGCCGAGCAGTCCCTGGCCGGGTCACTGCTGCGGCTGCTGCACCACCGCGCCGACCGGCTGCCCCACTTCACCGGCGTCGACTGGGGCAGGGCGCTGGCCTGGTTGAAGGCCCGCACCGGCACCGACCTCGCCCCGGAGCAGGAACAGGCGGTCCGGCTCGCCCTCACCGCCAAGGTCGCCGTGCTGACCGGCGGACCCGGCTGCGGCAAGAGCTTCACCGTCCGCTCGGTCGTCGAACTCGCCACCGCGAAGAAGGCGAAGGTCACCCTCGTCGCGCCGACCGGCCGCGCCGCGAAGCGGCTGTCGGAGCTGACCGGCCATCCCGCCGCCACCGTGCACCGGCTGCTCCAGCTACGCCCCGGCGGGGAGGCCAGCCACGACCGGGACAACCCCCTCGACGTCGACCTCCTCGTCGTCGACGAGGCGTCCATGCTCGACCTCGTCCTCGCCAACAAGCTCGTGAAGGCCGTCCCGCCCGGGGCGCACCTGCTGCTCGTCGGCGACGTCGACCAACTCCCCTCCGTCGGCGCCGGGGAGGTCCTGCGGGACCTGCTCGCCGCCCCGGCCATCCCCCGGGTCCGGCTGACCCAGATCTTCCGGCAGGCCGCGGAGTCCGGGGTCGTCACCAACGCCCACCGCATCAACGCCGGCACGCCGCCCCTGCTCCAGGGGCTCGGCGACTTCTTCCTGTTCGCCTGCGACGACACCGAGGCCGCCGCCGCCCTGACCGTCGACGTCGCCTGCACCCGCGTGCCCGCCCGCTTCGGCCTCGACCCGCGCCGCGACGTGCAGGTCCTCACCCCCATGCACCGCGGCCCCGCCGGCGCCGCGGCCCTGAACACGCTGCTCCAGCAGCGCCTCACCCCCGCCCGCGACGGGCAGCCCGAGCGCCGCGTGGGCGGGCGGGTGTTCCGCGTCGGCGACAAGGTCACCCAGATCCGCAACAACTACGACAAGGGCCAGGCCGGCGTCTTCAACGGCACCGTCGGCATCGTCACCGCCCTGAGCACCGAGGAGCAGACCCTCACCGTACGCACCGACGAGGACGAGGAGATCGACTACGACTTCGACGAACTCGACGAGCTGGCCCACGCGTACGCCATGACCATCCACCGCTCGCAGGGCTCCGAGTACCCCGCCGTCGTCATCCCCCTGACCACCAGCGCGTGGATGATGCTGCAACGCAACCTGCTCTACACCGCCGTCACCCGCGCCAAGCAGCTCGTCGTCCTGGTCGGCTCCCGCCGCGCGCTCGCCGCCGCCGTCCGCACGGTCGGCGCCGGGCGCCGCCACACCGCCCTCGACCACCGCCTCGCCTGACCTGCTCGATCCTCCCGACTGCCGACTCCTGGCCGGACACACCGGCATGGAGGAGGCGGCGATCTGGCAGTGGGGCGTCCTGGATCCTGCCTCCAGCGGCCTGTTCCTCATGCGGTCGCGCGGGCCCGCCCGTTTCCTTACCGCCGCCGACGACGTTTCGTGACGGACGTCAGTCCGGCAGGACGTACGCGAGGCGGGCGAGCGCCGACTTGATCTCGGGCACCGTTCGCCCCCGGTCGTGGCGCTGGTACCGGTACACCTCGGGGGCGAGCGGCGCGAGCAGGACGTCGGCGAGGGCGTCTTCCTGCCAGCCGGCGTCGCGGATCAGGGACATGACGAACGTCCGCCAGAAGCCGTAGGCCCCGGTGGCGAAGCGGGTGGCACCCAGTTCTGCGCCGAGGGCCAGCGGCAGGTGTCGTTCGAGCAGGTCGATCATGGAGTCGTAGAACGCCTCGAGGCGGCGGCGAGGCGATGCGCCCGGCCCGAGCGGCGGCGGGCCGGCGAGGATCTGCTGCTGCAACCGCTGCTCGTGCACGTCGAGGAGGGCGACAGCCACGGACGTGACGTCCGGGTAGCGGCGGTAGAGCGTCGCGCGGCCGACGCCGGCGGCGGTGGCCAGGTCCGTCATGGAGATCTGCGGGCCGCGCTCGGCGAACAGGCGCTCCGCGGCCGCGAGGATGCGTCGCCGGTTGGCTGCGGCGTCGGCCCGTTCCGCGGGGGCCGGGGCCAGAAGGTCATCCGCCATCCCGACAGCCTAACCGGACACCTCGTCCGGTTGCGACAGCCCCGCTCGCCCGAGCCGGCTAAATGGACACGGCGTCCACTTAGCTGCTAGCGTCGAGGCACAACCGGACACCCTGTCCGTTTCCTCCGACGAGTAGGGACGAGAGTCATGGCCCACCTGCTGCACCTGGACGCCAGCGCCCGTCGGGCATCACACTCCCGCATGTTGAGCGGGGCGTTCGCCGACGAGTGGCGGGCCACCCACCCGACGGGGACCTACACCTACCGCGATCTCGCCGCCGACCCCGTGCCCGTCATCGGCGAGGCGTGGACCGAGATCTGCGACTACGCGCTGCGGCACGCCATCACCGAACCCGGCCGCCTCGCCGAGGGGGTGCGGACCCCGGCTCAGCGGGAGGCATGGGCGGTGGTGGAGCCGTTGCTCACCGAACTGGTCTCCGCCGACGTGCTGCTCATCGGCGCGCCCATGTACAACTTCTCGATCCCGGCGAGCCTCAAGCTGTGGATCGACCAGGTGACGTTCCCGCGCGCCAGGCTGAACCTCAAGGTCGTCGTCACCGGCGCGCGAGGCGGTTCCTACGCCCCCGGCACCCCGCGCGAGCCCGTCGACCACCAGGAGCGTTACCTGCGGGACTTCTTCCTCGGCCACTTCCAGGTCGACGACGTCACCGTCATCAACACCGAGTTCGTCAACTCCGTCGTGGACCCGACGCTGAAGCGGTGGCGCGAGTCCTACCACAGGTCGTACGCCGATGCCCGGCAGGCGGCGGTCGACGTGGCCCGCGCCGTCGCCGCCGGGGCCCTGGCACCCTCGGTAGCGCAGGCATGAGCTGGCTCGTCCTGGCGCTCGCCGGCCTGGTCGAGATCATCTGGTCGCAGACGATCAAGCCGACGCAGAACTTCACCAGGCCGGCGCCGACCCTGCTCTGCTTCGCGCTCGGAGCCGCCGCCGTCTACCTGCTCTCCCGGGCGATGCAGGACCTGCCGGTCGGCACGGCCTACGCCGTGTTCACCGGCATCGGCGCGATCGGCGCGATCTCGCTGGGCATCGTCGTGCACAAGGATCCGGTCGGTGCCGGCCGCTTCGCCGCACTGGCCCTGATCGTCTGCGGCATCGTGCTGGCCCGGGTCACCGACCCGGACTGAGCGCGGCGAGCAGGTTGCCGCCGTCCTCCAAACAGAGCCGACGTCAGCACACGTCGAGGCGGAACAACTCGGCGGCATTGCGCCAGGCGACCCGCTCGGCCAGTTCCGCGTCGAGGTCGGCGGCGAGCACCGCCCCGAAGGCCGCCGCGGGGTCGATGAGCGTGGCGTCGGTGCCGAAGAGCAGCCGACGCGGGTCGACCGCCGCCGCCACGGCGGCGAACCGGCCCGCCTCGGTGTGCGAGAAGCACGGCTCCAGCCAGAGCCGGTCGACCGAGTTGGCCGCCTCGACGGCGTGCCGCCAGCCGTTCGCGCCCATGTGCCCGGCGATGGCGCGCAGCCCGGGGATGTCCGCGACAGCCTGGGCCAGGTCGAGCGGCGTCGCGTCCCAGGTGTGCACGAGGGCGGGCAGGTCGTGCGCGGCGACGAGTTCCAGCGCCGCGCGGGCCTGCGGGGAGTCCGCCGGGGAGCCGGTGTAGTCGGTGTGGATCTTCACGCCGACGAACCGGCCGGTGGGGAGCAGTTCGCGCAGGTCCCGTTCGGCGTCGTCGAGGCGGCGCGGGTTGATCGTCAGGTAGCCGAGCAGGCGGTCGTTGGTCTCCAGGACCCGGGCCATCGCCCGGTTGCCGGCGGCGGCGTCGTAGATGACCGCCTCGGTGGCGGAGACGACGGCGAGGTCGATGCCGTAGCGGTCCATCACCGCGAGGTTGGTGGCGACCGCCTCGACGTCCATGCTGAAGAACCAGGGCCCCCAGTGGGCGTGCACGTCGATGATCATTCCTGGCCCTCCAGGATCCGGCGGGCGTTGCCGCCCGCCACGGCGGCCACCTCGGCCGGCCCGAGGCCGCCGCGGGCCAGCCGCAGTCGCGGCACGACCGGCTCGTAGAACGGGGTGCGGGAGCCGTAGAGCAGCCGCCCGATGCCGACGTGGGCGACGACGGTCTCCAGCGCGTCGGGCGAGTTGAGCAGCCGGGTGGAGGTGTGGAAGCCGGGCTCGTCGCGGGCCGCCACCACGAAGTCGCCCAGGTGGTAGAAGTGCGTGTCCAGGAAGACCACGGTCGCGCCGCGCAGCGGCCGCCAGAACCGGCGGACGTCCCCGCCGGTCAGGATGACCAGGCCGGCCTCGGCGGCCCGGCGGGCGACGTGCCGCACGGACGGGAAGTCCGGCTCGACGCGCTGCTCGTCGGGGAAGAGCCGCACCGCCCGGAAGCCGCGCTCGGCGAGCCGGACGACCTCCCGCTCCGCGCCGAGCGGGTCACGCAGGTCGAGCGCGCCGACGGGCAGCACGGTGGGGCCGGCCAGGGCGGCGGCCTCGTCGTTGCCGCTGGGCATGTCGAACAGCGCCGCCCGGAGGCTGGCCACGGCCGCCCGCACGATGCCGTTCGCGCCGAGGGTGGCCGCGACGTCGCGGGGGTCGCCGGTGGGGCCCGGCCGGTCGGCGTACCGGCCGACGAGGACGTCGACGTCGAAGGTGACCGGGGGCAGGTCGGCCGCGACGAACGGGTTGCCGCTCACCGCTGCCTCGCCACCGCGAGCACGCCGTCCCGATCGCCGTCCGGCAGCGCCGGAGCGTACGGGTCGACCGCGTGGGAGGCGGGGATCCGCCCCTCGTCGGCGGCGATCTGGAGCATGCGGTGCACGTACCCCTCCATCGGGTCGGTGAAGGTGACCTCGGCGAGCCGGTCGAGCCGGGCGGAGGCGGCGACGAAGTCGTCGTGCTTCCCGTCGGCGTACGCCCGCAGCACGGCGGCGGTGACCGGCACGGCCGCGGCGGCGAGGCCGACCAGGGCGGCCTGCGCGCCCCACATCAGCGACGGCCCGAACATCCGGTCCTCGCCGGTGACCGCCAGCCGGTCGGCCCGGTGCGCGGCGGCCAGGGCGGCCTGGCAGGCGAGCGCGTCGTGCAGCCGGGCCACCTTCACCCCGGCGACGCCCGGGTGCTCGAGCAGGGCGGCCAGCCGCGACGCGGAGTACGGCCGGGTGTAGAGGTCGAAGGCGAGCATCGGCAGGCCGGCGGCCTGCCAGACGGCGTCGTGGTGGGCGACCGCGTCGCCGTCGACGGGAAAGACCAGGACGCCGGCGGCGCCGAGGTCGGCGGCCCGGGCGGCCTGCGCGGCGACCTCGACGGTGCGCTCCCCCGGCCGGCCGCCCACCCCGACGACCACCGGCACCCCGGTGCCGACGGCGTGGCGCACGACCAGGTCGCGGGTCGCCCGGTCGAGGTAGGGGCCGCGGCCGGTGTGGGCGCACACGGCGAGGGCGTCCGCGCCGTCGACGACCAGGCCGCGCAGGTAGCGGTCGAGCACCGCGGCGTCGACCGTCCGGTCGGCGTCCATCGGCGTGGCGGTGGCGGCGACGAGTCGCCAGCGCAGCCGGTCGCGCAGCGCGGCGGCGGCCGGCGCGATCACGGGGTCACCGCCGCCCGGACCGCCCGGGCGATCTCGTCGACGTGCGCGTCGGTGTACCGCTCGTTCCAGTCGATCACCAGCAGGGTCTCCGCGATGAGCCGCTCGGCGACCGGGAACGCGCCGGGCCCGTAGGCCGGCAGCCGGTCGGCCGGCGGCACGGTCAGCGGGAAGCGGGAGGTGCCGTAGACGGGGGCCTCGGTCAGCGCCGGGGCGCAGTGCAGCGGCTGCTGGAGGTAGCCGGCGCGGGCGGGGATCCCGGCGGCGGCCAGTTTCCCGGCCACCTCGTGGTTGGTCAGCGGCGGGTCGAGCACGACGGGGAACAGCCACCAGGCGTGCGCGTCGAGGTCCGCCGGCAGGCGCACGCCGGGCAGGTCGGCCAGCGCGGCGGCCAGTCGGCGGGCGGTGCGCCGCCGGTCGGCCAGCACCCCGGGCAGCTTCGCCAGCTGGGCGCGGGCGACGGCGCCGGCCAGCTCGGTCATCCGGTAGTTCAGGCCGAGGCTCACGTGCCGGCGGGCCTCGTCGCGGGGCCAGCCCTTGTCGGCGAAGAGCCGCATCCGGCGGGCCAGCACGGCGTCGTCGGTCACGGTCAGGCCGCCGTCGCCGCAGGTGATGTGCTTCCACTGCTGGAGGCTGAAGCAGCCGATCGCGCCGGCCGTGCCGGCGAGGGTGCCGTCCGGGTAGCGGGTGAGCCAGGCCTGGGCGCAGTCCTCGATCAGCGGCACGCCGGCGGAGTCGGCGACCTCCCGCAGGTCGGCGGCCGCGCCGAACAGGTGCACCCCGAGGATCGCCCGGGTGCGCGGCCCGATCGCGGCGGCGACCGCCGCCGGGTCGAGGTTGCCGGTGTACGGATCGACGTCGGCGAACACGGGCACGGCGTTCTGGGCGAGAATGGGCGCGACCGTGCCGAAGTCGCTGATCGGAGACGTGATGATCTCGTCGCCCGGGTCCGGCGCGACAGCCGCGACGGCCAGGTGCAGCGCTGCGGTCCCCGAACTGGCGGCCACGGCGTGCGACACTCCGTGGAGGTCGGCCATCTCGCGCTCCAGGGCGCGGACCTCCGTGCCCCAGACCGAGCTGAGCATGCCCGACTGGAGCACCCGGCTGACGGCGGCCAGCTCCTCCGCACCGATCGTCCGGCCGCCGGCGTCGGCCATGCTGGGGAACGACACGCACCCTCCCAGGGCTACAGTAATACCGGGCCTGACCGTAATCTTGTGCTGCGAACAATGCAACCCTGACAGGAGGCAGCGGTGACCATTGAGATCGGGGTCGTCGGTCCGCACGACCTGGTCGACGACGTGGCCGCCACCTGCGAGGAGCAGCCCGGCGTCACCGCCCGGCGGCTGCACTACGACCACGAGTCGCAGGCACCGGCGATCGTCGAGGCGCACGCCGGCCAGGTCGAGGCGTGGCTGTTCACCGGCGTCGTGCCGTACACCCTCGCCCGGGAGGCGAACCTGCTGCACCGGCCGGCGGTCTTCGTCGACTACACGGGCGCGACCCTGCTCCAGGCCGCCGTGCGGCTGCTGCGCGACGGCCGCGACGTCACCCGCATGTCGATCGACACCGTCACCGGCGCCGACGTCGCCGGCACCTTCGGCGAGGCCGACCTGCCCGCGGACCGGGTCCGGTCGCTGCCCTACCGCAGCGGCCTGAGTTCCGACGACGTGGTCGCCTTCCATCGCCGGCAGCGCAAGGCCGGCGCGGACGTCGCCGTCACCTGCATCAGCTCGGTGTACGAGGTGCTGCGCCACGAGATGCCGGCGTTCCGCCTCGCCCCGTCGAACCACTCGGTGCGCGCCGCGCTGCGCCAGCTCCTGCTGCACGTCGGCAGCCAGGCCCAGGAGGACGCCCAGATCGCGCTCGGGCTGGCCAACCTGTCCGACGGCGACGACGGGCTGCTCAAGGAGGTGGCCGGGCTCGGCGGCACCGTCGCGCGCTTCGCCCCCGACACGTACCTCATCGTCACCACCCGCGGGCCGCTGCACGACGCCACCGGCGGCTTCACGGCGCTGCCGATGCTGCGCCGGCTGGCCGACCGGCACG
The DNA here is from genome assembly GCF_055587185.1 of Micromonospora sp. NPDC048040. Classification (NCBI taxonomy): domain Bacteria; kingdom Bacillati; phylum Actinomycetota; class Actinomycetes; order Micromonosporales; family Micromonosporaceae; genus Micromonospora; species Micromonospora sp. NPDC048040. The sequence continues at coordinate 76,774 of NZ_JBVJGT010000028.1, forward strand.
AGACCGTGCAGATCGGGTTCGGGCTGGGCCGCAGCGCCGCCGAGGCGGAGAACCTGGCACGCCGCGCGCTGAGCCGGGCCCGCCGGGTCGGCCCCACCACGGCCGTGCTGTCGCTGCGCGGCGAGACCGACATCGTGCTGGAGTCCACCACGCCGGCCCCGCCGCCGGCGGAGGTGAACCTGGCGGTCATCGCCCAACGGGTCGGCCTCTCCGTGCCCACCCTGCTGCGGCTGCGTGAGGTGCGCACGACGGTCGGCGACGAGCCGCTGACCAGCCGGGAGGTCGCCGACCAACTGCGGGTGCAGCAGCGCACCGCGCGGCGCATGCTGCACCGCCTGGAGCTGGCCGGCCTGGCCGAGCGGACCGGCAACCTCGCCTCCGGCACCAGCGGTCGCCCGCTGACCCTCTACCGCCTGACCCTCTGACGGCCCGCCCGCCCCCGTCCCGGGCGGGCCCGAGGTCGGCGGCGGGGACGGTGTCCCGCGCCGCCGACCTCCCTACCGCGTCGCTCCGGTCAGGAGAGCCAGGTGTCGAGGTGCTCGGCGACGAAGTCGTCGTCGCGCAGGTGCGGGTACGCCCGGTGCACCCGGTCCAGCTCGGCCATCTGCCCCGGCGACAGCTCCTCGGCCGGGTCCAGGCACCAGCGGCCGGCCAGCAGGCCCTGCCGGCGCAGCACCTCGTGGATGCCGGGGATGCAGCCGTGGTAGCCGTTGGCGGAGTCGAAGATGGCGGCGTTGGCGTCGGTCAGGTGACCGTCGAGGGTGAGCAGCCGGCGCAGCGCGGCGTCGTCGCCGGCGCGGGCCCGGTGGGCCTCGTCGAGCAGGGTCACCGCGGTGTTCGCCCAGACCGCCCACTGGCCGAGCAGCCCGCCGACGAACTCCACCTCGACGGCCCGGCCGTCCACGACGACCCGGTGCGGCGCCACGAGGTCGGCCAGGATGTGGTCGTCGTTGCCGGTGTAGAGGGCCAGGTCGCCGTTGCGGCCGGCCGCGACCACGCCGTGCAGCACGTCCAGGGTGCGGTAGCGGTCGAAGGGCGCCACCTTGATCCCGACCACCGACTCGAGGGCGGCCAGCCGGGCCCAGAAGCCCCGGGACAGCTCGCGCCCGCCGACGGCCGGCTGCAGGTAGAAGCCGATCACCGGCAGCACCTCGCCGACCGCGCGGGCCCGCTCGACGAGGGCGTCCTCGTCCAGCGGCGCGTACGGCGACAGCAGCACCATGTCGTAGCCGAGCGAGGCGGCCAGCTCCGCCTCGGCGACCGCCTGGGCGGTGTCCCCGCAGGCGCCGGCGACCAGGATCGCGTCCGAGCCGGCCGCGGTCTCGGCGGCCAACTCCAGCACGGGGGCGAGCAGCCCGACCTTCGGGTCGTGGATGGCGAACTGGGTGGTGTGCACCCCGACGGCGACGCCCCCCGCGCCGGAGGCCAGGTAGTAGCGGGTCAACGCCCGCTGCCGGCGCTCGTCGAGCTTGCGGTCGGCGTCCAGGGCCAGCGGGTGCGCGGGGATGGCGCAGCCGCGCTGGAACCGGGCCAGGGCCGAGGTCTGTCGGGTGCTCGATGCGGTCAACACGGTCTCTCCTAGAAGTTGCCGTCGCGGCGCTGGAATCCGGTCGGCTTGCCGAGCAGGGGTTGGCCGTCGGCGACCCAGTCCGCCGTCAGGTCGATCAGCTCGGCGACCGGCACGTCGGGGTAGCCGAAGAGCCGGTGGCAGAGCTGGGCGTTGGACAGCAGCGCGGTCGGCGCCTCGGTGCCGGTGAAGACCGGCTCACGGCCCAGCCGGGCGGCGAGCGCGGTGGCGACCTGACGGACCGAGACCAGCTCCGGCCCGGTCAGGTTCAACACGAACGGCGGTGTCCGCGTGTGGTGCAGGGCGCGCAGCGTGACCTCGTTGGCGTAGCCCTGCCAGACGATGTTGGCGTGCCCCATGGTGAGGTCCACGGGCTCGCCGGCGTGCACGGCGCGGGCGACGTCGACGAGGACGCCGTAGCGCATCTCGACGGCGTAGTTGAGCCGGATCAGGGCCAGCGGGGTCTCGTCGCGCAGCGCGAAGTGGGTGAGGATGCGCTCGCGGCCCAGGCAGGACATGGCGTACTCGCCGACCGGCTGGACCGGGGTCTGCTCGACGCAGCCGCCGGAGGTCACCGGGACCAGCGGGTAGACGTTGCCGGTGCTCAGCGCCACCAGGCGGGACCCGGCGAAGCGCTGGGCGATCCGCCCGGGCAGGAAGGTGTTGGTGGCCCAGGTGGCGTGCTCCCGGCCCGAGGTGCCGAACTTCGCCCCGACCAGGAAGACCACGTTGGGCGCGTCGGGCAGCGCGGCCAACGCGGCGTCGTCGGTGACGTCCGCCTCGACCACCACCGCGCCCTCGTCGCGCAGGGCGTCGGCCAGCCCCGCCTCCGAGAAGCGGGACACGGCGATGACCTTGGCGCCGGTGCCCGCCGCCGCCACGCCCCGCAGCGCCAGCCGCACGAGGCTCGGCCCCAGCTTGCCGCCCGCCCCGAGGATCAGGATGTCCCCGTCGAGCTTTCGCAGATCGTCCACCAGGACGTCCCGCGGGCGCGAGAGCCGCTCCTCCAGGTCCGCAACCGTACGCATGCCACCACACCCCTTCCGAAGTAACGGTCATGACCGTAACCTCCGGCCGGAGGGGCGTCAAGGCACCCGACGCGTGGATCGGGTCGGCGATCGTCAGGCCACGGCGCGCGCCGAGGTGAGAACGTCCAGGACGGCGCGCGTCTGCGCCCACGGCACCGGGCTCGGGGCGCCCCGGACCATGCCGACGAACGCGTCGATGGTGGCCCGGTAGCCCAACTCGTCGGCCCCGCCGCGCAGCACCACCCGGCGCTCCCCCGCGGCGGTGTGCACGGTGACCTCGTACGCCTCGCCCTCGCTGACCCCGAGCACCTCCACCGTGCCGGGCACCCCGTCGTCCCACTGCACGGCCAGCAGCCCCGTGTCCTCCGAGCGCAGGCCCCGGTGCCGGCGCACGGTGCCGGCGGCCCCCACCAGCCGCACCGCCGGCCCGAGCAGCGCGACCAGCAACTCCACCCCGTGCAGGCCCATCATGACCAGGGTGCCCCCGCCGACCGCCGGGTCGTCCTGCCACGGGTTGTAGCCGGTGGCCCAGATCCCGACGTCGTGCCGGACCGTGGCGCGCACCGACAGCACCTCGTCGCGCGGCACGTCGAACGCGACGAACTCCGGCGCGAAGCGCAGCACCGAGGAGGAGAGCACCAGCTCCGGGGCCCGCGCCACGACCCGTTCCAACCGGTCGAGCTGCCCGACGGTCGCGGCGGCCGGCTTGTTGACGAAGCACGGCAGCTTGCGCTCCAGCACCTGCGCCAACGCCTCCGGCACGTCGGAGGTGGGGACGGTGAGGACCACGCCGTCCGGGCCGGTCGCCAGCAGCGCCGCCAGGTCCGGCGCGACCGCCGCGTCCGGCTGCTCGGCCCGGAACCGCGCCAGCCGCTGCGGGTCGGGCTCCCACACCACGAGCTCCGCGTCGTCACGCAGGGTGCGGGCGTCGGTGTAGGGGTGACTGGTGGCCAGTCCGGCGAGGGCGATGCGCATGAGCGCAGAGGCTACTCATCCGGGCTGCCGCCGCGCCAGGGCAGGTCAGCCGCGCTCAGCCCGTGCGGTCGAGGTGCTCCGGTCGCACCTCGTGGCGCAGCTGCTCCCCGCGTAGGAACCGGTCGATCTCGGCGACGACGATGTCGGCGGCCCGCCGCCGCGACCCGACCGTCCCGGCCGCCTCGTGCGGGGTCAGCAGCACGTTCGGCAGCCGCCGGAACGGATGGTCCACCGGCAGTGGCTCGGCGTCGAACACGTCCAGCGCGGCGTCGATCCGCCCGGAGCGCAGCACGGCCAGCAGCGCGGCCTCGTCGACCAGCGCCGAACGGGCGGTGTTGACCAGCAGCGCGCCGTCGGGCATCAGGGCCAGCTCGCGCGCGCCGACCATCCCGACGGTCTCCGGCAGCACCGGCGCGTGCAGGGACACCACGAGGCTGCGGGCGAGCAGGTCGTCGAGCGCGACCCGCTCGACCCCGAGCGTCGCGGCCTCGGCGTCGGACAGGTACGGGTCGGCCACCAGCACCCGCGCCCCGAGCGCCCGCACCAGGCCGAGGTACGCCCGACCGGTGCGGGACGCCCCGACGACCCCGACCGCCGCCCCGCGCAGCTCCCGCCGGGGCGGCGCCGCCTTCGCGGTCGCCCAGTCGACCCCGGTCCGCAGCGCGTGGTCGAAGCGGTGCAGCTGGTGCAGCAGGGCGAGGGTCAGCGCGAGCGCCTGCTCCCCCACCGCGTACGCCATCGCCTCGCCGGCCTGGCTGACGCGGACGCCCCGGGCGAAGCTGGCGGGGGTGACGAAGGGTTTGACGCTGGCCCCGGTGTGCGCGAGCAGCCGCAGCCGGGGCGCGGCGGCGAGCACCGCCGCCGACAGCGGCGCGGTGCCCCAGCCGGTGACCACCACGTCGGCGTCGGCGAGCAGCCGGGCGAGCGTGGTCTCGTCGCCGACGTCGGCGCCGTCGGCCGGCAGCCGCACCTCCCCCAGCCGGCCCAGCGCCGCCCAGGCGTCGGCGTCGAAGAACAGCTCGCGGACCTCCGGCGAGGCCGCCACCGCGATGACGCTCATCCCTTGATGCCCGTCGTGGCGACGCCCTCCTGGAAGTAGCGCTGTCCGATCAGGTACGCCATGAAGATCGGCACGAACGCCACGACCGACCCGGCGAGGAGCATGTTCAACGCCACGTTCTCCTGCTGGAGCGAGGCGATGCCGGTGGTGAGGGTACGCATGTCGAGGCTCTGCCCGACGATGAGCGGCCACAGGAAGTCGTTCCAGTGCCACAGGAAGACGAAGACGCCGAGCGTGGCGAGGATCGGCTTGATCAGCGGCAGCACGATCGAGACGTACACCCGCCACTCGGAGCAGCCGTCGAGGCGGGCCGCCTCGAACAGCGAGTCGGGCAGCGAGGCGATGAACTGCCGCATCAGGAACACCGCCTGGGCGTTGGCCAGGGTCGGCACGATCATGCCCCAGTACGTGTCCACGCCGTTCATCTCGGAGATGATGATGAACGTCGGGATCATCGTGACGTGGAACGGCACCATCAGCATCGCCAGGAACGACCAGAACATGGTCTCCTTGCCCGGGAACCGCTTCTTGGCGAAGGCGTAGCCGGCCATCGAGGCGAACAGCAGCACGCCGACCACCGACACCACCGAGTAGATGATGGTGTTCCACATCCAGCGCAGCACGCTCTTGGCGCCGACCACCTGGTCGTACGCCTCGGTGGAGAACGGCCAGGGCAGCAGGCTGTCCGGGAACGTGACCGGCCCGGTCGGCTTGAACGACAGCACGACCATCGCGTAGAAGGGGAAGAGCGTGACCGCCGCGCCGACCACCAGCAGCGTGGTGCGGCCGACCACCCAGCCCTTGCCGGCGCGGCCGGGCCGGTACGCCCGCCGGGCGCCCTTGGGCGACGCCGGCGGGGTGGGGACGGCGGTTGCCGGTGGCGTGATCGTGTCCGTCATTCTTCCCTCCCGAGGGTCAGCCGCTGGATCAGCGCCACGATGATCGTCAGCACGAACAGCGCGACCCCGACGGCGCTGGCGTAGCCCAGGTCGAAGTACTTGAAGCCCTGGTCGTAGAGCAGGTAGACCAGGCTGTAGCTGGACCGCACGGGGCCGCCGCCGGTCATCACGTAGACCAGGTCGAAGACCTGGAACGACACGGTGGTCTCGATGATGGCGACGAAGAACAGGGCGGGCCGCAGCTGGGGCAGCGTCACGTACCGGAAGCGCTGCCACGCCGACGCGCCGTCGGTCAGCGCCGCCTCCTCCAGCTCCGCCGGGATGTCCTGCATCCGGGCGAGCAGGATCAGCATGCCGTAGCCGAAGCGGGACCAGACCGAGACCAGCACCAGCGCGGGGACCACCAGCACGCTGTCGGCGAGCCAGGAGCCGGCCGGCAGGCCGATCGCGCCCATGGCCCGCGACCACGGCCCGTCCTCGGCGAAGACCCAGGCGAAGACCACGCCGGCGAGGACCAGGCTGGTCACCACCGGCAGGAAGAAAATGGACCGGAAGAGCTTCGCGCCGCGGAAGGCGCGGCGGGTCAGCAGCGCCATGCCGAGGGAGGCCAGCATCGACAGCGGCACGGACAGCACGGTGAACAGGACCGTGACGCGCAGCGCCGTCCAGAACGTGGGATCGTCGACGAGCCGGCGGAAGTTCTCCAGCCCGACGAAGCTCGTCTCGCCACCGATGGTGTAGTCGGTGAAGCCCAGGGCCACCCCGGCGATCGCCGGCCCGAACCGGAAGACGACGAAGAGCAGCAGGAACGGCAGGACGAACAGCAGCGCCGTGCCGGCCTCGCGGGCGGAGGGGCGGCGCACGCGTATGCGCGGGCGGCGGGTCCCCGGTAGTGCAACCATCTGACAACCTTTCTCGGCGGCTCGGGGGGGGGGGGGGGGGGGACCCCCGGGAAACGCGAGACACACCGCCAAACAGGAGGGGGGGAGTTTCTGTC